>CBFDAD010000207.1:0-4093 GCA_965602705.1 uncultured bacterium | reverse complement strand
CCTGTTTTGTTTAGTCGGAGATATTCGCTCAATCAAGTGGACCCAACGTAAACCGGCTGGCAAACCTTCCCGAAAGCTCGCAGGCAATTTATGTTTGTTGGTTCATCTTTAGGGCTTTCGGGAAGGTACTAGCGTGGATATGACTGTGTCATTAATCATTCTCATTATCGTCGTCGCGTTTTTTGCGCAGTCGATTTTCGGGTTTGGCGGTGGTCTTATCTCTATTCCCCTGTTAAGCCTGCTGGTTACGGTTCAAGAGGCCGTGACACTGGTTCTCATTTTTCAGGTTTCCATGGGCGTCTTGATCGTCAAGACCTACAAGGATACAAGCTGGAAAGTCGCCCTCCCCGTTACAGTTGGATTGCTGGTCGGGACGTTCATCGGAACTTTTTTCCTGGCTGCCGTGAGCGATGCGTTTCTGCGGCGATTTCTTGCAGTTTCGACCCTGGTGTTTCTGGTCAAGATGATTTTCTTTCCCAATCTCAAGTTCGGAAAACTTCAGGATACCAGGCAGGGGCTCGTGGCAGGGATAATCGGTGGTTTTTTTCAGGGCATGATTGGTACGGGCGGCCCGGTTTTTGTCATGTATCTGTCGGCGGCTTTGCCTGACATGGTCGCTTTTCGCGCCAGTCTCATTTACTTGCTCTTTGTCAGTAATGTCGTGAGACTGGCTATTTCAATCCCTACTGGCTTGCTAAAAGCTGGAATTTTCCAGGTTGCTGGGGTAGGAGCGCCAATATTCCTGATGGCGATTTTCTTAGGCCAACGCATTCATCACAAGATCAAAGAGGAGTATTACCGCTACTGTGTCTATGCGATCCTTTTCTTTTCGGCGCTGTCGCTGTTTTTGAAGGCCTAGCGCCGAATCAAGTTTGACACATGCGTAATCAAAACGTACAATATCCCGGAACGTGGCAGGCGTTGATGTGCATAAATCTGAGAGTATTGTGTGGCGAGCGTTCAAATTGAGGTAGAGTCAATCATATGGATCTGAGCAAATCGCTAAAGCGCATCGGTGGCATCTACAACGAATACCCCTCGCAGTTCTGGACACTGATTGTGGCCCTGTTCATTGATCGGCTGGGCGGGGCTCTGATTTTTCCCTTCCTCACGCTCTATGTCACGCGCAAGTTCAACGTCGGCATGACGGAGGTTGGCGCAATCTTTGGGCTGTTTTCCATTTCAAGCGTCGTAGGCAGCATGTTCGGCGGCGCACTGGCCGACCGCATGGGCCGCAAGCATATGCTGATTTTTGGCCTGGTCGTCAGTGCGCTGACCAGCGTGCTGATGGGAGTTGTGAACTCGATTGAGCTTTTCTTTGGCAGCGCGCTGATCGTGGGACTCTTTGCTAACGTTGGGGGTCCGGCGCAGCAGGCGATGGTGGCGGATTTGCTGCCGGAGGGACAGCGTGCCCAGGGGTTTGGCATCCTGCGCGTCGTCTCCAACCTTGCGGTCACTTTTGGACCGGCGATTGGAGGGCTGTTGGCCGCTCAGTCCTACCTCTTGCTTTTCGTCGGTGACGCGGTGTTCAGCTCGATCACCGCTGGCATCGTAGCCCTGGCGATCCAGGAGACCAAGCCCGCGAGTCATCCGGATGAGCCAGAGGAGACGCTGGCTCAGACTTTTGGTGGCTATGGGGACGTTTTGAAAGATGTTACCTATGTCTTGTTTATCGGCGCTTGCATCCTGATGCTGCTGGTCTATATGCAGATGAATTCCACACTGGCCGTCTATTTGCGGGATGTGCACGGCGTTCCTGAACAAGGCTTTGGATACATCCTGAGTCTCAATGCGGCCATGGTGGTCTTGTTCCAGTTTTCCATCACGCGTTGGACGGCCAAGTATCGTCCTCTGATGGTGATGGCAGTGGGCACGCTGCTATATGCTATCGGCTTTGGGATGTACGGTTTTGTCTCAAGCTACGTGTTGTTCCTGGTAGCCATGGTCATCATCACCATTGGTGAAATGTTGACCTCCCCAACCAGTCAGGCCCTGACAGCCCAATTCGCGCCCGAGGACATGCGAGGAAGATATATGGCGGTTTTTGAATTTAGTTGGGTGATCCCGATGGCCACGGGGCCGCTGCTGGCTGGGTTGGTCATGGACAATGCCGACCCGCGCTGGGTCTGGTATGCGGCTGGGCTGTTAGGCCTGGTAGCTGCAGGGGCATTTGGCCTTTTGCAGCGCCGTGGCAAAGACCAACACAGCCAGGTTGAACTGGAGTGATAGTTGGCGGATGGTGTGATCGTGGCGAGCCATCGATAGGGTGCACAGCAACATCTCTTTTTGGGCCGAATGCTAAATTGTGCTATAATAGAGTTGAGAACTCGACGAGGAGGATGGCCAATGTCCATTAACCCACAACCTGGCGCGCAAGACCCGATTGTTGTTTATATCTCGGCCCTGGAGGCCTCGCATTGGAAGGCGCGCTGGCAGGCAGCCCAGGCGTTGGGAGAGCTTGGGGACGCGCGTGCCGTCCAGCCGCTCATCGAAGCACTGGATGATAGCAACCAGTGGGTGCGGATCGTGGCGGCCGAGGCGCTGGGCCAAATCGGTCACCCAGAAGCGATACGGGCTCTGATCCTTTCTCTCGACGACAGCAGTATTTGGGTGCGCCGGGCCAGTGTGGTAGCTTTGGGTCAAATCGGAGATTCCAGCGCTATTTCCCCACTGATAGAGCGGCTGTTGCGTCCCCCGAATGCTGAATGGCCCGAGGAATTACACGACGTAATTGCCAAGGCGCTGGGAGATATCGGCGAACCGGCCATACAGGTCCTTATTGACACGCTGGAGGACACTGACGTGTGGGTCAGCAGCGCTGCTGCCAAGGCTTTGGGCCAAATTGGCCCCGCCCAGGCCATCGTTCCTCTTACCGCTCTGACGAGGCGAGAGAATCAATGGGTTCGTGCAGCCGCCACTCAGGCCTTGGCTCAAATTGCCGACGACCGTGCCGTGCGAGCTGCGCTCACTACCGACGAAGCCCCGCGCGCGTTTTGGAAGTTGATGGCGCTCAAAGAGATTGATGAATCTACCATTGATCAACTGAGGACGCTATGTAAGGACCCCGATGAGCGGACCCGCACGCGTGCGACCGAGGTGCTGAGTCACCTGACAGACGATCGTAGCGTAACGCCCTTGGCGTCTGCGCTGTGGGCCGAATTTCCAGAAAAGCCCTCGGACAAAACGTCCCCGCGGCAGACTCTGGCGGCTCAAAGTGAATCTGAGCCGGAGATAACCAGCGGCATCACGCCTCTGGTGCGCGCCCTGCAAGACCCTGCTGTTGAGGTGCGGGTGGCCGCGGCCGAGGCCCTGGGCAAGGCCGGCGACGCCAGTGCTATCCCGGCTCTGAACCAGGCACTCCAAGACCCTGATAGTCGCGTCCGGGCGGCGGTAGCCCGATCATTGGGTGAGATTGGGCGGCTGACGACTGGGTCAGAAGCAACCCATTGAGCCCAGGTGACGTCCTGACAGAGCCTAGTGATTGCAGACTTTCGTGAAGGCAGCGCTCACGCTGGCTTTGACTTTCCCCATTATAATTGGATTCACTGAGACTGTTTGATCAAGACAGGGATTAAGAAACGGTGCGGCCACGGTTCGAGGGCAAAGTCTTGCACCGTGGTAGCGTTGCCGCGGATGATCACGTTCGTGATGCTACCGGGTTGGTAACCGGGCCGGTTGGCTTGGGCGTGGAGCGTAAACGTAAAAGCCGGCAACGTGAGGCTATAAAGGCCGTCGGCGCGGGTCGTGGTCGTGTAGGCGTAGTTGGTTGCGACGGCGCTGAGCGTGCTTGACAGCGGCCACCCTGTTTCCAGGTCGGTGACGGTGCCGGTCAGCAGGCCTGTGCTCAGACAGCCCAGGTGGGCAAAAGTACCTACCCCGGCTCGCACAAACTCGGTGAAATAATCGAGGTCGAGGGTGTCGAGCGTATCGCTGACCGTGTGGTAGTAGGGCGTGAAATCATCAAGGTCTTCGATGGCCAGGATGGCCGGGTAACGCTGGTTCCAAAAGGACGTGTTGTCGCTACGGTTACCCAACCAGTGATCTATCAGTATTTCGGGAGCGAGGTCCAGATCGTAAAGGGACACGACCTGCG
>CBFDAD010000206.1:0-4116 GCA_965602705.1 uncultured bacterium | reverse complement strand
AATAACCAAGCCAACCACACCACCGTGGACCTCTACCGCCTTGGCGATTCGTCCTACACTCATACCACGACGTGGCCTCAATTCAAGCGTAGCTTTTTCACCCAGGCGCAGCGGCAGCACCTCCAGCGAACCTTGTTTGACCTCAATTTCCAGTTCGCCACCTCGCTCAAAGGTGATTTTGGCACGCATGATCACTTCGCCAGGACGGGCACGACCAACAGGCGCGACTACTGTCCCCAGTGTCAGAAAGGCACCGGCATCCAGCGCTTGCACGGCAGCCAGGGGATGAGCAACAGCGACAGCACCTAGTGCTGACGCGAGACCGTGCTCGTCGAGCACAATGGTGGTGACACCAATGGGCTCAATGGCGTCCAGCAACATCAAAACCGCCTGACCGGGCCGCGGTGCCTTGGTTAAGACGCCACCTGTGGCAATGATAGGCTCCAGCGGGGGCGTCAACCAGCGCCGCGTAGCCATTGTACCAGGCTGCCAGCTCTGCCGCGCCTGGCCTACCGCAAAGCGCAGTGCCTCACGCGCCGCCGCCTGCTCGATGAGCAATTGACGCCGATCCTGAGGGATAGTTGTTGGCCGCACCCCCTTGTTCAGCAGCAGAGCCTCCACCTCACCCGGCTGTGGCTCAAAGGGTAACCATTGTGCTATGGCATCCACACCAATTCGCTTCAATAACGCCAGCGCCCCATAACCCACCCCTAGATCGGTGACAACCTGTAAAGCCGGTTGGCCGTGGCTGGCTGCAAAGCTCGCTGCGACGGTCGTTGCAGCACTGCCTACGTCAGCACATATGACACCCTTGCCCGATTCGTAAAGACGTTCCAGATACGTGACCAGATTACCCAACGCCTGAGCTGTTGGCATCACGGGCACGTCACTCCACTCGATTAGACTGCCAATACCAGGCAGGCGCTGCAACTTGCGCTGCACGTACGACGATTGAAAAACGGACCGCGCCGGGGCCAGGTTCTCCACATCCAAGGCGGGGCGAACATTGTCGATGATCTTTAACTCGACCTCTTCGCCGACAAGGTCCACTATCCCCATGCGCAATTCTGCGTTACCAACAAAAACAATAGCTGGCCGCGGTGAACTGTCCACAAGTGTACAGGCTAGCGCCACCGTCTCCACCAAATCACGTACCGGTTCATAGCAGCCACCATCGGTTCCTCCGGCGACCCACACGACATCGGGGTGATACCGACGGATCATAGCGACCTTGTCCTCATCGGACATGCTTCCACCACCGCCGTCCCGGGCAATGGTTCCCAGGACTTGCACGTAAGAACTGGCCGCCGCCCGCTCCAGCGAAGCCAGGCTAACCTGACTCACCAATCCGGTCAACACAACCCGCAGCGGTTGGCCTGCGCTGGAGGTCGCTATGAAAAGATCAACCCCTCTCCCACCTAGCTGGGGCACAATCAACGTTCCACTGCCATCCAGAAGTTGAAGCCCGGTGATACCGGTGATTTGCTCTATGGCGTGTCGCACGCCAATACTCACATCAGACCAGGGCAGTTCGCCCGTGGTCGGCGTTATGGCATGCGCCACAAAACAGTAACCCACCTCCACTCGCTTAAGCAGGGCCAAGCGGGTAAAACTGCTGCCGCAGTCGGCTACCAAAATCGAGCCAATAGCCTGATTGCCCACGCTGTCAGCAAGTTCGCCAGAGTCAAGTGATGACTGAAGGGATGACTCCAACGCTTGCTCACTTGATTCAAAGACGTTGTCCGTGTTAGCCACTGCTTATTTTCTCTATAACTTCAATAAGATACTGGACCCGATCAGCAAAAACAGCCAGACTGGCTACCAATACGCCACCATAGGCAGCTCCAAAGCCAATCAGAATGAACCAGCGACCAATGCGAGCGCCTCTATTAAGCAAGCGATTGACCAAGCGGCGCGATGATCGTCTCCCGGTGAAGCTGAACACCATCAAGCCTGTGATGGTGCCAATGACCGCAATTACCTGTCCCACCGGCTTTAAGATATCTGGGACGGCGGGATTAATAGCAGCGCCCAGTTGCGGCGCCAATGTTCCCACAATGGCGCCGCCCAGAGCGACGCCCACGCCCACCCCCAGCAAGATTGCCACGGGAATCTCGCTTAACCAAGACAGCCCTCGCACACTTCGCATCAGCAACAAAACGCCCAACAACACCCCGACCAGCGAAACAGTCCAGAGCACACGGACGTCAGCATCGGAGGTATCAGGTGGCGTCAGCGCCGGCAGAATGATGTTACGAAGCGCGACGACAAACACATAAGCGACACTGGCTCCGACAAAGATGTGCAAGGCCAGCCGATAGAGCGGATTATCGCCTAGCAAATAGCTAAAGATAAACAATGTGAGCACAGCGCCCAACGCGGCCAACAGGAGATCAATCTCCATTATGCCGTCTCCTCGTCCACTGTATTGCTTTTGCGCAATAAGCCGTAGATTAACATACCCATCAGAATCAGGACTGGCACGATCACCTGGCCCAAGAGCTGCCCGCCGACCCGGATGTGGGCCGGGCCATCTGTCCAGTTCAACTTGTCCTCATAATCGACGGCACCTGCCAGGCCGACAACCAAGCCATCAATCTGTCGAGACTCCATGTCGTAATAGGGACGCACCAATGGCTCGATGGCCGCGCTCACGCCTGCGACTAGGGGCAAGTCTCTCTCCATTTCCCGTTCCAAAGCGGACGTTTGCTCAACCCACTCGCGCAAGTCATTGGCATCGCCCGTCAAAACCACAACCAGCGAAGTCTCACTCAGTGTAAACTCTTCGTCACCACCAAAAACAGGCGCGTCTTTCAGGTCCTCACCGTCAAACGCCTCACCTTGAGACTGCAAAGGCAGAAACTCCAGGGAACGAATGCCTATGGCCTCCCCAGGCAGATAGCCCAAATTAACATAATCTTGCCGGGATTGATAGCCCTTTGCCTGCAGGACATCGTCCAACAGTTGTTGTGCCAAGCCGGCTCCTTCAGGCTTTAGACTGACAACCAAGATACGAGCCTGAAGGTTCACCAGGTGGTGGAGCAACACCTCGGCTTGGGAATAGAGCTCACCCACATATGCGGGGTCATAGTCAAAAGCAATCAACACTGGCGCATTTTCTGCAACTGTGTCATTGACAAAGTCGTAAGCCGCCCCAGCTTCTGCAGTCAGCGGCCCCTCAAGAGAAAACATGCTAAAGACATCCACACCGGCCAAAATAGGGATCAAAACCGCCAGAGCTACCACGCCATAGACCAGCCAGCGCTCGACGCGATCTCGCGCCCGTGTGACGCGCACCTGGGGTAACTGTACCGGTGAAGGTTGTGCCGAGCGTGCGACTAGTTGCTGCCACAGGTTAGCGCGCGCCAGAGTCGCTTCGGCACTAACGGGCTCTGGCCTGGCGGGAGCCGACGTGGGGGCCGCGATAACGGGTGAGGCCTGGATCACACCGGCGATGCCGGCCAACAATCCACTGGCTTCGACTTCCATCTCTTCGTCTTTAGGCAGCGGCGTTGGAGCAACACCGGGGCGCATCGCTTGTAACCAGCCAGGGATCTCGGCTTGCGCCAAACCGCTTTCCTCAGGCGTCGGGCCAGCTTCAGCAGGTTTCAATTGAGTTATCCAGTCCGGCAACTCAACCGCAGTCACCCCCTCACCGACTTCAAGTTCGGCGGGTTGCACTTGCGCCGCCTCCTCTGCAGAGGGTAGCGGAACAGTTGTCAGCTCAGCAGGTCCCTGCGCCGCGGCCAGTGACGTCGGCGGTTCCGCTTCAGCAGTTACACCGACCTCTTCAGCGGACGAGACCGGCTCTGCAGCTGGAAGCATCGCTGCTTCGGCGCTTTCTGGCGTCATCACCGCCGCCAACCAATCAGGCACCTCAACCTCGGTCTCAGGCGAAGGTTCAACCGGTTCGGCTTCGGCCGGCATCATCTCCGCCAGCCAGTCGGGCACCTCGCCCTCAATTGGCTGCGGCTCGGCCGCTTCCGCTCCCGCAGGCGCCATCTCCGCCAGCCAGTCAGGCACCTCGCCCTCAACTGGCTGCGGCTCGGCCGCTTCCGCTTCCGCAGGCGCCATCTCCGCCAGCCAGTCAGGCACCTCGCCCTCAACTGGCTGCGG
>CBFDAD010000205.1:0-4119 GCA_965602705.1 uncultured bacterium | reverse complement strand
GCGGTGACCTCTGGCTGAAAGATTTTGAACTCGTCCGCTATCCGGATGTCATAGCCATACGAACTCAACCCATAGGAAATCGAACCGTCGCGCACCTGCCGGTCCACAAACGGCTCGATCATCCGCTGCTCCAGTGCCATCCGCTTGATCCAATGATCCGGTTTAATCCCCATTTTTCTCCAAAAGCACCTCGGAATCTAAAGTACGCGTCTCGCCCTACATTTTTTCCGGTGCTGACATACCCATCAAGCCCAACACGCGCGCCAGGACCGCCTTGGCGGCCTGCACCAGCTTGAGCCGGGCGTAGCTCAGCGCTGCATCGGCCGGGTCCGCCGAGAGAACGTGACAGTCGCGGTAAAAGGAATGAAAGTCCGAAGCCAGGTCCTGGGCATAGTAGGTCAGGTGGTGGGGGGCCAGGCGGGTCGCCGCCAGCTCGATGATCTCCTCTAGCGCCAGCATGCGGCGAATCAGGGCCAGCTCTGACGGGTGCGTCAACAGGCTGAGGTCCCCCTCGTCGGTCTCGACGTCCCAGCCGCGTTCGGACGACTTGCGCAAGATGCTGGCGATGCGGGCGTGGCCGTATTGCACGTAATAGACCGGGTTCTTTTCGCTCTGCTCCCGCGCCAGGTCCAGGTCAAACTCCATCTGGCTGTTGGGGTCACGGGACAGCAGGAAAAAGCGCACCGCGTCGGATCCGACGTCGTTTAGCAACTCGGCGAGTTCCATCAGCGTGCCGGCGCGCTTGGAAAGGCGGACGTCTTCGCCACCCTGTTTGATCGTCACCAACTGGTAAATCAGCAGCGTCAGCCGGTCGGGGTCGAGGCCCAGACTTTCCATCATCGCCTTCATGCGGGGGACGTGGCCCTGGTGGTCAGCTCCCCACACGTCGATGACCCAATCAAAGCCGCGTTCGACAAACTTGTTATAGTGGTAGGCAATGTCCGAGGCAAAGTAGCCCGGCTGTCCCGTAGAGCGAATGACGACCTGGTCTTTGTCCACGCCGTAGCGGGTCGCCGTGAACCAGACCGCGCCTTCTCGCTCTATCAGGTTGTCCCCTTGGCGCAAGATGCGCATGATCGTGCCGAACTGGGGGCCTTCGTATAGGGTGCGCTCGTGGAACCAATCGTCGTAGTGAATGTTCAACAAGTTTACGTCGTGGCGCACGCTGTGCAACACTTTATCTTCCAGTCCAAGCGCGCCGATGGCGCGCACGGCGTCGGCTCGCTCCATTTTCAGAAAGCGGTCACCTGCGGACGCGGCGATTTCCTCGGCCCAATCGTTAATATATTGACCTTGATACCCGTCCTGGGGAAACTCGACCGCTTGCCCCAACGCCTGGGCGTAACGGGCGTAGAGGCTCTCGGCAAACAACCCCATCTGCGTGCCAGCGTCGTTGACATAGTACTCGCGCTGCACCGCATAGCCCGCCGCTTCCAGCACACTGGCGATTGTGTCGCCCAGCACGACGTTGCGCCCAGAGCCGACGTGCAGCGGCCCGGTCGGGTTGGCGCTGCCAAACTCGACTTGCACGCGTTTGCCGCGCCCCAGGTCGATTGCCCCCCACGTCTCAGCGTTGGCTAGAATTGCGTCCACTTGTTGGGCGATCCAGCGCGGTTCCAGGCGGATGTTGATAAAACCTGGATGGACGACCTCCATCTCGCCGACCGGGTCTGGGCGCCTGACGTGGGTCAGGAGCCGCCGGGCGATCTCGACCGGGGCCATGCGGGCGAAGCGCGCTAACCCCATGCAGACCGGCGAGCTATAGTCGCCGTGCTCCGGTAGTTTGGGCTCTTCGACGATGACTTCTGGCAGGGCAAAAGATGGCAGGTCACCGGCCTTTTGGGCCGACCGTAACCCATCTCTAATCATTGTGGCGATCTGGTCTCGTAGCACGTAACATCTCCTCGTCTTTGGCGTGGACTTGTTATTCTAACACGGTTCAAGCGCCCTTTCAACCGCATAAAAGCCCCCGGCATAGTTGGGGGCTTTGGGAACAGTTTACGCTGGTACCCGCTGGGAAAATTGTGAATTTTGTAACGAATAATGAGTCGCTGCGGACGTTACGCTTTTGACTGCCGGGTTCGACTCGGACGGCAAAGCGCCGTAAGGTTCTACTCGCGGCGCAAGGGTCAGACGATGCTAGGCGCCGTGAATGTCTTCCTGAATGAAAGCCAAGCCGTCGTTGGATAGCCTCCAGGCGGTCAACTCGTGAGCGCGCCCCTGCCGCACGCCGACGAGCACATAACTAAAGGTCGGCTCGACGAGATTGCGATCATGGATAGAGGGCCTGGCCGGCTGATCCACGTGAGAGTGAAAGGAGCCGATGACCTCCAACCCCTTTGCCTTGGCCATCTCTTCCCCTTCGCGCATCTTGGCGCTGGGAATGTGATAACGATAGCCTTCGGATTCGGGTGTGTCAGCTTCGTGAATGATCATCAGGTCCACGACCTCCACATTCATGCCACTGCGACGACCCAACAGCAGGCCGCGGCACTCTTGTGGATACAGCGCTTCACCTTGCTTGGCGATGGCTCGACGGTGCTCTAGTTTCAGTGCAATGCTGCTCATAGTGTTGGCTTCTCCTATATCTAGAAGGTTTTGCCGTTGTTGTCTGTCTTACCTCCGATTGTATTTGCGCGGTCTGCCCGCACAAGCTTTGGTTGCAGTGGATTACAATTTTGTCTCAGGGCTTGCCCTGTGGGATGTTATGCAAAAATCTGCCGGCTTTTTCGCGATCTGCAAAATTTTGATAACGTACGTATTACTTTTCGAGTATAGTTTGTTTTTTGATGGCTGTCAAGTGGTTTGCTGACGCTGGCATTGATGTGCCGGTGTCGATTTGCGCATTGGGCTGATGGGGAGTAAGATGGGCGTCGTCTCAGCAGGCAGATGAAAGGGGTGCACGATGCGATGTCACAAGTGCCAGACCGAAGCCATCGGGATTTGTCGCTTCTGTGGGCGGGCTGTGTGTGAGAAACACCATTCAAAGATGCCCTTTATCGTGACCATTTACGTCGGTGCACGGCAAACGCCCAAGACGGTGGTCGTGGCCGACGCGCTGTTTTGTGGCGAGTGTAAACCACAACCTGAACCCATCGAGATGCCCGAGTTCTTTTAGGGCGCAGGTGAGTGGTCACCGTCAGGCTAGAGCGGATGGTGGATGGCGGGCCGTCTGAAGATGGCTTTATTCCTGAGGTAAGAGGATCTCGGCGCCGGTGTCGGCAAACTCGATCGTCTCATAGCCGGTCAACAACAGCAGCCGGGCGATCTCTTCCTGGGCGCGCAGGTAGGCCTTTTCCAGGATAGCGTTTTCCAGCGCTGTCTGACGGAAATTTTCCAGGGCTTTTTGCCGTGCCTGGCTGTCCAACTCTGCGCTCGGCGCCATCAAGATGGGGACGCTGCGGTCATAGATGTGAGTACAACCGCTCTCTTCGTCGAGGGCGGCATCAAAGAGCTCGGCGGGGGGCAGTTTGACGACCACTTTTTTCCCCTCGGTGCGGATATCGCCCTCGTCAATCTTGGCCAGGTCCACGCCGGCTGTGACGCGACCGCAGGCGACGAGCGCTAGCTTTTCGGTCAGCACACCGCCAGCGCCACGCGGCTTGGTGACATCGACGACGGTGGAGAGAAAGTATTCCTCGGTCTGCAAGCGGGCCAAGGGCTTGAGTTGCTCAATGACCGCGGGCAGGGTTGAGTAGGTGGGGTCACCGGCCTCCAGGGCACCGCGCACACCACCGAGCACCCGGCCTGGCAGATCAGCCACGCCCAAGACCATGCGATAGGTGAGATAACACGACCCTGCGATGCTGACCACTACGACCAGGGCCAGGATGGTCAGGATTAGCGACGCACCACCAATCCGGGGGGGCTCCGGCGCAGGTCCCAGCGATGATGGGGGGCGCTTCCTGGCTCGTGGTTGAGGCCGGATCACGGCCTCGGTGGGGATCGGCGTCTTGGTTGGCTCTTGGTTGGTGGTCATTGGCTCCATCTTTCGCAAAGCTGGTCGTTGGCCGTCTAGCCTGTATTTTATAGGATTTCTGGATTGGGTGCAACAACCTGGCCGAACGTCTCGCCTGTCGTTCTACCCCAACGCCTGCGCCAGGTCGGCGATGATGTCGC
>CBFDAD010000204.1:0-4127 GCA_965602705.1 uncultured bacterium | reverse complement strand
AGGATTTTATAGCCCCCCCTCGGCCCCCCCCGCTGGGGGGGAAGTGGCGCTCGTGAATAGACTTCCAAAGTTGCTCTTGGTAGGTCCCAAATCGCGGGGAAAGCACGGGTCTGGAGTCCCGAACTTGTCCGGACTTGGCTCACCGAAGGACGAAAATGTCCCCCAACAAGCTGGGTACTCCTCACGCTAGCGGGTTTACCGGCAGTATCTTCTCAAGTCTGGCCAAGTCGCACCGTATTGGACAGTGGCTCTACGACAAGCGCAGTAACGGCGTGATCGTCTCCCCGTAGTGAATCCGCGCTATCGTCTCAGCCAGCATGGGCGCAATGGACTGCACCTTGATCTTGGTGTGTCGCTTCTCAACCGGTAAATGGATGGTATCAGTTGTAGCCTGGCGTTTACTGCACCGGCGTGCCAATGGCATAGTCGTCAAAGTAAAGGATCGTGGGCGCATCCTGGTCAAAGTTGTCCACAATGATGCCAAAAGTGCCGCCGCTATAGGTGTCGTCGCTAAAGCTGGTGACCATGTGACCGTTGATGTAGAGATAATAAGTGTCGCCCCATCCCTCGACGGTCACCACGTTGGCGGTCAACTCCGTTTGGTCAATCAGCTCCGACGGCGTCCATTCTATCAACGTGGTCAGCTCGTCGCCGTCGCCGCGTTCGACGGCGTAAAAGCCATCGCCCGAGATGCGAAAGACGTAGAACTGCCCATCGTCCACGTACTGGAAGATCACGCCGTAGCCATTGTCGGCTGCACCTTCGTAACCGGCTGTCACCTCGATCATAAACACCTCGGGCAAGGCCCAATCCAGGTAATAGTCGTAGATGGGACCGGCATAAGGCTCCAGTTCAACGACGTATTGTTCAAAGTCGGCATAGTAGCCGACGCCCCACTCGTCTTCTACCTGCTCAAGCCCGCTGGTGGGGTCGCTGTAATCGTCGTAGCCGAACACCTCATCAAAGTCGGGTGGAGGTGGACCGGCTTGTTCCTTGCTGACGCCTGAGATCAAGATATCAAAGCTCTGCAGCATGGGGTTAAAATCATCCAGAGCGAATTCATAGTCAGCGTCGAGGGCCAGAATGAGAAAGGCGTAGCTGGTCTCGGGCACCGGCGTCGACACGATGACTGAACCATAAAAGAGTTCGCCATCCAACACGAAAGTAAAGTCGATGGTCCTGGCGTCGAAACCACCCAGGATAAAGTCTTCGATCTCGGTGACGTACTGGACGTCTTGCAGGTCGCCAGCTTCTTCAAAAGAGTTGAGCACGTCCTGCATGGCGAGATCGTTGGCCGCGTCGGCGCTGGTTGCCTCGGGGTAGCTGTCACGCACTATCATGGCAAAGGTGACGCCATAGTCGGCGTAAAACGTGACGGTTTGCTCTTCGAGCTCCTCTTCGATCGTCCAGGTCTCGGGGTAGAGCACCGCAAAGCCAAAATCCTCACTGGCATACGGGGCAAAGCCCTCTACCGACGAGGCTGCGGCGTTCTCGACGAACAGCGCCTCAAACTCGGAATAGGTCTCACCGTCCAGGTCTTCGGCGATAAAGCCCACGATGTAGGTGCCGCTGGGGGCGGGGATGACCTCGATCCATAAAAGTTCATCGCCAAAAGTCAGGACGCCCCCATCCCGGGTGATTTCGTCCTCCGTGGCCTCATCGCTCAGGTTGATCCCTTGCTCCCACAAGATGAACTGGTCGCCCGGCTGGGGCGTGATCTGGTGGGGCGCGCCCAGGTCGCCACTGCCGACGTAGCCATACACCTCGGTCAGTTCTCCTGCGCGGAAGAACAACTTGGCATAGATGGGCGCGCTGCCATCGACAAAGACGTAGGTCCCCTCGGCGGCGTAAGTGGGGGTGTCGCCGTATGTGTCGGGAGCGACCAGCGCCCGCACCGAGTTGGTGCCGTCGTTGATGGCATAGATGCTGGGCTCCCAATCAAAGTCGATGATGACGCCCTCGGGCGACCAGACCGGATAGGGCACGCCACCAATCACCTGGGTCTCATCGGAGAACAGATAGTCAATGTCTTCCACGATGAGTAATTCTTCTTCGGGTAACACGCGTCCGATAAAGCTGTACACAAAGCCCAACCGATCGCCGCTGATCTCGGTCTGCAGGTTCACCGGTTGATCGGGGGTGGCAATCTCGGCTGAGAGGGTGAGCGGCGCGATCTGGATCGGCTTGGCCGCTGCAACCGTCTCGCCAAAGGTGGTTCGACGTTCACCGGTAAAGTGGGTGTAGAGAAAATCGTCCCACTGGTGGTCGTCAGCAAAACGGTCGGCGATGGTGCTGTAGCCCAGGTTGTCGCCAAATTCGTATAGCTGGCGGGTGGGGAAATGAATGGCGATGCCGGTCGCGCCGGGCCGGCCTTCGCCGTGCCGCTCGGCGATGACCGCCTGATCCAGCGCGTTCAGCACCTGGTCGGCGGCGGTCGCCACGTCGGCGCTGCCGCTCTTTTCGCGCAGCCACAGCGCAAAGTGACCCAGGTCGATGTAGGGCGAAGGGATGTTAGAATCAAAAACGTTTTCAAAGGATTGGGAATAGGCCCGTGCCTCGGCCACCGTTCGCTGGTCAATGTCGACCAAATGGAAGACCAGATTGTCCAACGCTGCGCCCAGGTCCGAAACGGCTTGGAGGTCAACGGCCGAAAGGGTAGCGTTGTAGAACAGTTCGGCGGCGATCAGCGTTGGGTCCACGTCCTCTTTCACGTTGAATTCGGCCAGGAATTGCTGTCGCGCTGCGTCGTCTACCAGGCGTTGATCCTGGTCTATGTAGCTGCCGACAATGGCTCGCGCCAGTTCCGCGCCCTGCATGGTTGGATTGGCGGTCAATTGGCTCAAAAAGGCCGTATAAGCCCATCCTAACCCTGGCTCCAGTTCCTCCGAGGCGACGGCGTAGCGGGCGTGGGGGCGCAGGGCGCTATAGACCTCCAGTTGGCTCATCAGGCAGGCGTCAAGGCCGATCAGTTCAAACTTGTCCAGGCCGGTCTGGGCGCGAGCGGTACCCAGCGCTGCGTCAAGCTCCAGTAGCCACAGGTTGTCGTCCATATAGTCAGCCAGCAACAGGTCGTGGTCGCCCCGGCCGCCAGGGTTATAGTCACTGTAGCCGCCGGGCCAGCCGCTGCCATGGTCCGACATGATCAGTACGTGCTTGCGCGCCGGGTAGTTGTTAACCGCCCAGGTGATGAAATCTATCAGCGTCTCCCCGTCGGCCATATTCAGCTCACCCAGGTCGGCGAGTTCCAACGAGTTAATCTCGTTCAGGTCGTCGTCCGGGGTCAGGTAAAAGCGCTTGGTGCTCGTCCAGTCTCCCATACCAGCAAAGGCACCCGCATAGCGGTCTACCTGGGCCACGATGTGAACCTGTTCGCTGGAGCCGACTCTCTCGGCCTCGTTCAAATCCAGCAGAATGTCGCGCTCCAGAATGTTGTCGTCGGCGTCAAAGTAGAACATCACCAACCACTCGGCCGCGGGGACGTCAGGCGAGGGGGCAGTTTCGCCAGGGGCCTCGCTCGTCGGGGCTACCGGCGTCGCACCGCCGCCGGTAGCGGGGCCAGACGGTTGGGAGGTGGCAGGGCTGCGGTCCCCAGCGGGCAGGGAGGGGACAGCGGTGGGCTCTTTGTCACCGCCACAGGCGACCATGGCCATCACGACCAGGCTGAGGATCAACAGGCGCTGCATCATGGGTGAGAGTCGTGGTAAGCGAGAGGACATGATAGGTCTCCTTCGGATTAGGGACACAACCCCTTTCCAGGCTGTTCGAGACTCAGCATATCCAAAACTGCTCGAAGGGGACCCAGCGCCGCACAGCTCTGCTGGGCAGATGTCGCCAGATCCCCGTCTCTGGCCAGGATCTCCAGATCCTGGCTGAGCAAGCAAAAGCGGATCTGCTGAGACTAGTCAAGTGTACCCATCATACCACAGAGCGCTGATGTCTGCAAAAGAACGTCAGACTTTTTTTCTAGGGAGTTGTCCGTTATTAACTTCGCACCTTTCGATTCTAGCAAAATTCATCCTGAGCCGTTCGGCTGAGCTCTCGACGAAGCCCGTCAAAGGACGAATTTTGCGGGTCCGGGCCTCAAAACCCGCTCGGACTCGCCCTTCGACAGGCTTTGCGTCACGGCC
>CBFDAD010000203.1:0-4139 GCA_965602705.1 uncultured bacterium | reverse complement strand
AATCTCGGCACCTCTTTCCACATTATGGAATCGGCTTCCGTATACTGATAGTATAGCGCACATAGGGCACTCTGTCAAGTGCTTTCTCTTGCGTATCCAGGCACTGTAAGAAAGAAGGAGTTTGTTGATAGGTTCACGTTGTGCCAGGTACAAGAGTTCAGCCTGAACGGCGAGGGACTGCCGGCGACGCACTTCACTTACGGCGACAAGATGCGCCTGGCTTGCGTCGAGAACGGTTACGGGGGACAAGTCGAGTTCACCTACGAACTATGGCACAATGACGACAATATTGAAGACGAACACAAGAAGCAAGCGGAGGCAACGTGCGTCGACGAGTGACCGAAACAGAATACTCAAGCTGCCACAGGCAGTGTTGTCTGACGCTCGATATAGCTGATGGGAACGGGTGGTTGGTGGAGCGAGGCGTAAAAAGCCCCTACTTTCAGGAAATGGCAAACTGGCGGAGTAGTGATGATTTGCACGGCCATTTCTCGCAGTTTGTCTGGCAGATCGTCCAGACCGTCTAATCGAAAGCTGGGGGGACCGTAAAGCGTCGGGCGCGTGAGCAACGAATAATCCGTAAAGCTCAAGCTAACAGCTTTGCCTTTCGCTTGATCCAGCCGCAGCAAGATATGATCTGCCAGTTGCACGCCGGTCGCCTGGCGATTCTTTCCAAAGTAGATGTTGAGTTCGTCACTTTCAGCTTCGTATACGAGCAGTACTTCCGTTCCATCTGCCAAAACGCGCTGTTCTCGCTCTACCGTGATCGTTTCATCCATCTCTTCACCTTTTCGATTCAATATACTTCATCCATCCACTGACGACAAAGTTGTTAGGTTGCGAGGTCCCATTGGCCGCCGTTCGAAACCTGAACAGTACAACGGAGACCAGATGGTTGTTCTCGGGTAAAAGCACGTCAAAACGTTTGTGGTAAAAGAATTTGTCGGGCAATAAGGAATCCTGCTTGCGTCGTCCCGTTCGAATCGTTTCAAGGAACTCATCCAAGAACGGATCCATTTCAGGGCGCGATTCCAGAATGTGACGCCATCGCTCTTCCGTGAGATAAATCTCGTTTCCCAGCCGATCTCGAACTGTCCATTTGGTCACAAAGCACTTCCTCAGTGGCGATTATACTGGACTGGCAGGCAACTGTCAATAACGTCACGCACCTTCCCGTCCCGCCGGCGACGGTGGGCAGTTGACTGGAAGAGAAGCGAATCACGTTAACCGATACCCACCAGCTCCTTGGCTTTGCGCACAGCGCCTGCGGCATCCTCGGCAAAGCCATCCGCGCCTATCGAAGCCACAAACTCCGCCGTTAGCGGCGCACCGCCAACCATGACAATCAGCTTATCCCGTAGACCGGCCTCTTTCAAGGCCTCAATCACCCGCTCCATGGCCACCATCGTCGTCGTCAGCATCGCCGACATGCCGACAATCCTGGGCTTGAGGTTGCGGACGGCCGCGACGAACTTTTCTGGCTTGACGTCCACGCCCAGGTCATGCACCTCAAAGCCGGCGCTCTCTAGCATCATGCCCACCAAAGTCTTGCCAATGTCATGCAGATCACCCTCTACGGTGCCGATGACGACACGCCCAACCGTCTTGACTTCATCGCCGACGATCAACGGCTTGAGGATCGCCATGCTGGCCTGCATGGCGCGGGCAGACATCAACATCTCTGGGATAAAGTATTCTCCCTCTTCATAAAGACGGCCCACCTCCGCCATAGCGGGCATGAGATACTCATCGATGATCGTGCCAGCCGTTACGCCTTTGCTGGTGGCCTCTTTGGTCAAGGCCTCAATCCCTACACGGTCACCTTCCATGACCTTTTCGTGAAATAATCTGTCGTACACTCTGCAGTTCCTTTCTAGGTTATGAGCGCCCCGTTATCACGAACACGCCTCTTCGATCTTGAGCTCCTGGCAGCGGTTTTAGACGCTGGCCATGATCTCCCGCTTGCGCTCTTCAACGCGAGCTTGAATGCGTGCCCTGGCCGCCTCCGTGATGACCGGCCCTGCCGGCTGCGAGACGATCTTTTCAACGATTTCGTGGGCCTTTTCCAGTTGCGGCTTGGCGGTACTGCGATGACCCAGACGATTGTAAGATTTCGGCGCCAGTCGCTCCCCACTCCGCATGAATTGCAGGGTATGGGGATCCTCCAGGTAGTGCCCTCCAGGTCCAACGCGGCTGATGGCTTCGAGCGCCAGCCGCTCCTTGTCCACGACGATGCCCTCGACGAAGCGGCGCGCGGCCAACACCAGGTCCAGGTCTATGATGAGCTGTTCCAAGGAAAGCACAACGGCGTTGTCCAGATCGCCGTTGCCGTAGATGATGTCCGCCCCGCTGACCATTGAGGCGAACGCCGCCATGATCTTTTCCGCGCCGCACTGTTCATCGAACGTCAGTGAGTCGGTGTATTTAGACGGGCTCAGCAAGGGCAAGCCGTAAAAGCGCCCCATCTCCAGCGAGCCGCTGGTCATCAATGGAAACTCGGGGCTGGAGAGCGAGATGATGCCGGTGCGCAGGTCAAAAGTGCACGGGATGCCGCCGTAGAACGAGGGACAGCCAGGGTTGACCATTTGCGTGGCGACGATGGGGAACAGCGTCTCGGCGTTCATGGCGACGATCTCACCAGCGGTCGTCACCGGAGCGGTGCCGCCGCCCGCCGGCATCGGCATCGCCATGACCGGCAAACCCTTCTCTGCGCCCAGCCTCAGGATGCGACAGCTTTCCCGGTCCAATTGCAGCGGCGCTGTCGTCGAGACCTCCAGGGTCATGATCGGTTCTTTGGATAAATCACCGCTCTCGGTGGCCGCCTCGGCCAGCGCCACCCAATCCTGCATCGCTTGATAGTTAATCGGGATGCACAAAAAGTGCTTGTCCGTATGCAAAAGGGCGATCTGGATAGAAAGCAGGCCGTTGAGCTGCGGTGGTGCGTCAATGTCGCTCACCGGCGTGTCGGTCCGCAAGACCATGTCGACGTCATCCAACGCATTGGCAACCTGGCAGGCCTTGACGATGTCATCGATGACCGGGTCGCGCGGCCCCTCAGCGCCATAATCCAGCGTCTTGGGCAAGAGCACCCGTGAGCAGATGTAGGTCTCTTGCGCCGGAATAGGCAACGTCTCCCCTCTACGGTTGGCCAAGTTGAAACTCTTGGGAGCGGCGGCCAGCGCCTCCATCACCAACTGCGGTGAAAGCTTGACGTCGCCGGTGGTAGCGTCTACTTTAGCGCCGCGATCGCGCATCAGTGCTCTCAGGCCATCGTCATAGACACGCACCCCCACCGTCTCCAAGACCTCCAGTGTCGCCTCGTGGATGATCTGTTTCTCTTCTGCTGTAAAAACACTTAGCTGAATAGGTTTCATTTGTCCGATCCTTTTCTATTGACAGAACTTGACGGCACGGTCCGTACGTCAACAACTCCCCAGGCCAGAGAAGATTGCGGCAAGTCCGCTGACGGCCACGATGACCAAGGTGGCCTTACGAAAGGTGGTTTCACTCACAATTTGCGCCAGCTTGATACCGAGCAGTATGCCCACCAACAGCACCGGCAGGAACCAGACGTAATAAGTCAACGCGTCTTTGGTGACGAGGCCACCTACCCATTGCGACAGGATCGACGACGAACCCAACGCTGTGAAAAAGACTCTGAGGTTGGCTCTAAAGACCTGCTTTTCCGCCCGCTGGTTTGAAAAGAACAAGATCGTCGGCGGCCCCCCCATCCCGGTGCTCCCGGCCAGCAATCCGCTGGCACACCCTACCAGGACAAAGCCAAGCTTCTCATTCTTGATGTGTAACTTAAAGCCCGTAAAGAGGGCCAGGGCAGAAATCACAATCACGACACCAATAAGCGTCTTGAGCGTATCCACGTCCAGAATCAGCAACAGATACGCCCCCACCGGTGACGCGGCGACGCCAGCGATGATCAGCGGCCATATTCTCTTCAGGTCGATCCATTTCTTGGCCTCAAAAAGGACCGCAAAGCCACCTGAAAGGCTGAGCATCAAGGCTGTGGGCACAACCACCTTGGGCGGTAAGAAGATCATTAGCAACGGAACCGCAACCAGTGCAAAGCCGAAGCCAGTTAAGCCAGATACTACGCTAGCCAAAAAAACCGTACCAATACCCCA
>CBFDAD010000202.1:0-4180 GCA_965602705.1 uncultured bacterium | reverse complement strand
GTTCTCCAGGCGAAGCTGCACCGCACCTACACTACCAACCGTCAACTGCGCCGGTGATGGATCAAAGTGCAGCATCGTGCTGCCTTGAGCAGCCAATCGGACTACAGGCGCCGCTGAATCCCCAGCCAAAGCGGAGACACCGTCCTTCCCGCCCTGCTGGAGATGTGAAGCAGCCTGTGTGGTGCCGATACAACCACTGGTAATTATCGGTAAGCCTATGACGACGACGATGAGGACCAGTGCGCTGACCGACCGCTTTTGGCTGAGTAACACACTGACGTCCACGGCTTCCCCCTTTAATCTTTGGACTGGACAGTTCCCATTCCCGTCCTTGCCGCCGGGCCGGGCTCACTTACTTCAAGCGTCAAGCTAGCAGCCTCTACCGGTATCTCTTGGCCGTCAGGCCCAGCCAGCTTGGTATACGAAAACGTGAGGGGGCTAACCCCTGCGCCAACGCCCCGGAAATTGATGACGGCGACCACACCGTCGCCTTGGGCGGGTTCGCGGGGGTTAAGCTGGGTGACGGCGTACTCGACCATTCCCTGCTCATTGTCCACCTTGTTAATCACGGTAAAGTCCGGCGCGGGCAGGGCGCCGGGCGTGACTTGAACACCATCTTGCGCCGGGTCGCTATCTTGCACCACTAGCTTCGTCGGATCGAAGCTGAGCGAGAGATGCAAGCCGTACAAATCAGTGGCGTGGTCCAGCCTAATCTCTACGCTGGCGGCCTCGGCTACGCTTAACTTTTCGGCCGCGGGCGCAATGTGCAACCCGACCGGGTCTTGGCTGGTGACACGCCCCGGTGCGCGAGAAGCGTCAGGCACCAAGACGTCACCGGCCTGATGATTTTGCGTGCCCCCCCCACAACTGGCGAGCAATAGCGCGACGAGACATAGAACCACCGCGCCATGGCCTCTAAATCCAGATTTCATGATCTCTCCAACCTCTCGATTCCCCTTCTGCCATCTGCTCTGGTGAACAGTGCCTGGGGCATGCCAATCCAAGTGCCCCCTGCGTCACCTCCTAAAAGCAGGACAGACGATCTACTAATCGCTGAGGTCATTCGCCCCAAGGCGTCGGCCCACGCATCGAAAAGTTGGCCGCTGCCATAGATAGGTCCAAAATGTCTACCGAACCATCGCCGTTGATGTCGCTCATGGAATCGTCGGTGGTAAACTTTGCACCCAAATAAGCCATGTCACTGATATCAATCACGTTGTCACCCGTGACCTCGCCACCATAAAGGATGGTCGACCCCAGATCCAGCGGCGCGTCAGAGGTGATGTTGACCGTCTTTTGGGCGTCCAAATAGCCCTCCCTGCGCGCCGTAATAACCACAGAGCCTTGGACCGGCAGATTAAACACTCCCTGGGAACCGGTCATAACTTGCATTGAGGGCGAGGCGCTGAAACTCTCGACATCGCCGCTGCTGGGCTCACTTTGTATCTGTATTTCAATGCCAGCGTGGTCTCGACGACCCTGCAAGTGTACCTCCCCACGCACCTGGCCTGATAATAACGTGGAGGCCAGTATCGCCTGCCCCGGCCAGAATCCCAAGACCAACACGGCCAGGATAGAGAGCCATCGTAGCCGGTTAGGCCTAGGAAAACTCAGCCACGGCAATTTTTTCTTTCCTCTCATAGTCCCACCTCCCCAGAGAGACCTAATGGCCTGAAGCCGCTATTCAGGCCTGACAACCGACGGTCCGCGACAGACCGCTCTAAAGGTGATTTTCCCTGTGGTAGTTGCTCCATCACTCGCCCCACAGGGATCGCCACGCACAGCGGGCAGGGACCTACCCCGTCACGAGACCGCCGGATGACCAGATCCTGCCAGAGCACAGTTGTGCATATGCGCTTCAATAAACCAACAACAATCAAAGAAACTACCATAGATTTGAACACTTCTATTATAACATAGTATCGGTCGAACATGCAAAATATCGAGGTCGGGCAAGTTATGACATGTTTACAGGTTTGTCCTTTCCACCTCCGCTGTACGGGCTAACCGGCGCACGCGCTCCCACTCGGGCACATCCTCAGCGTCAGCCAGGCTTTGGCGTAGCTCAAAAATCTGGTCACGCAACAGGGCGGCTTTTTCAAACTCGAGTGCTTCGGCGGCCTGCTTCATCTGCCGCTCCAATTCCTTGATTAGCCGGGTCATCTCGTCTTTAGGCAATGCTTTGCCCGCCCGGTATTCGACTCGCTCTTCGGCGACGGCGCGCAGCCGATCCGTTAGATCGTACACCTCTTTGACGATACTCTCAGGCACGATGCCGTGGGCCTGGTTATAGGCGAGTTGCTTTTGACGACGACGATTGGTTTCATCAATGGCCCGCCGCATAGAATCGGTGATCCTGTCGGCGTACATGATCACCTGGCCGTTGACGTGACGCGCCGCACGACCGATGGTCTGGATAAGCGCCGTAGCGCTTCGCAGAAAGCCCTCTTTGTCAGCGTCGAGAATCGCCACCAGCGAGACCTCTGGCAGATCGAGTCCTTCGCGCAACAGGTTGATGCCTACGACGACGTCGTACTGGCCTAGACGCAGGTCACGCAAGATCTCTATTCGCTCCAGTGTCTGTATTTCACTATGCAGATAGTGAACCTTGATGCCCAATTCCAACAAGTAATCGGACAGATCCTCCGCCATGCGCTTGGTCAAGGTCGTCACCAGCACGCGCTGGCCTTGCTGCACCCGCTTGTTGATCTGTGCCACCAGGTCGTCTACCTGGCCCTCTACCGGCTTGACAATCACCTCAGGGTCCACGATGCCAGTAGGGCGGATGATCTGCTCGACCACCTGTGTGCTCTGTTCGAATTCATACGGACCGGGGGTGGCGCTGGCAAAGATCACCTGGTTGAGCCGGCTTTCAAACTCGTCAAAGCTGAGAGGGCGATTATCCATGGCGCTGGGCAGCCTGAAGCCATAGTCCACCAACGTCTGCTTGCGCGAGCGGTCGCCGTGGAACATCCCGCGAATCTGGGGCACAGTCATGTGGCTCTCGTCCAAGATCAACAAAAATTCGTCCGGAAAATAGTCCAGCAAGGTCCACGGTGGAGTACCACCATCGCGCTGATCCAGGTGACGGGAATAGTTCTCGACGCCGGAGCAATAGCCGATCTCGCGCAACATCTCCAGGTCGTAGAGGGTTCGTTGCTCCAGCCGCTGCGCTTCCAGCAG
Source organism: uncultured bacterium (assembly GCA_965602705.1). Classification (GTDB taxonomy): domain Bacteria; phylum Chloroflexota; class Anaerolineae; order S140-20; family S140-20; genus CBFDAD01. The sequence goes on along the minus strand of CBFDAD010000202.1, from coordinate 997 downwards.
CTTGTCCTCGTCTCGCAGTTCGGCCAACCGCTCTTCCAACTCTTTTTCGATGGACTGCATCGCCTGTTGTAGTTTTTCCTCAGGGGTGATAAAGTGCTTGGCCGGGTAAATCTCGATGGCGGTGTGATCCATCAATACTTCGCCGGTCAACGGATCAATCTCTGTGAGTCGTTCGATCTCGTCACCAAAGAACTCGACCCGGTAGGCCAGGTCAGCATAAGCGGGCATAATCTCCAACGTGTCGCCGCGCACACGAAACTTGCCCCGCTGCAGGTCCAGGTCATTGCGCTCGTAGTGGATTCGTACCAGGTAGCGCAGCACCACGTCACGGCGTCGCATCTCACCCCGTGCCAGGTTTACCACAAAGCGACCGTAATCCTCGGGGTTGCCAATACCATAGATAGCGGAAACCGAGGCCACGATGAGCACGTCGCGCCGGCTCATCAGCGCGCTGGTAGCGGCCAGGCGTAGACGGTCGATCTCTTCGTTGATCGAAGCATCCTTTTCGATATATAGGTCGTGCCGGGGGACATAGGCCTCGGGTTGGTAATAGTCATAGTAACTCACAAAGTACTCAACGGCGTTGCGCGGGAATAGATCCTTGAATTCGGCGTACAACTGAGCAGCCAGAGTCTTGTTGTGGGCCATGATCAGGGCGGGACGTTGGGTGCGCTCAATCACGTGAGCGATGGCATACGTCTTTCCCGTGCCGGTGGCACCCAACAGCGTTTGAAATTTATCCCCTCGGTTGAGACCGTTGACCAGTTGCTCGATGGCCGTCGGCTGGTCGCCCGTCGGCTTCAAGTCGGACACGATTTGGAAACGGGGCATCATGCGCTCCTTGCTTGGCGAGAGTAGAACATAGGTTCATTATACCTCATCCGGGGCAAACGTGGAAGTCGTGGTTTGAATCACTGCATCAGTGTTACTGAAACGCACGAGCCACCGGCCTGAAGCGCCGGTGCTAGGCCAGGCTGCTGGCGATGCAGACGGACGC
>CBFDAD010000201.1:0-4208 GCA_965602705.1 uncultured bacterium | reverse complement strand
CAGGCGGTCCCTCCGCAAAAGTGTTGACGGGATGACATATGCGTTTGCTACGCTAACCTACCGGCACCTTATGCTGCTTGAATGGTCCGCTAACGATAAGCTATGCCGGTTCGTTTTAGACTTTCTAGTGCGCTTGACAATGAAAAGGACATATGGTAAGCTACACAGCGGTTTGTTCCAGTGGACAGATCCCCTGTAACGTCTACTCCAACCCATGGATTCCTAGCAGGAGGAAACTGCGTGACGGGTGAAAGAGGCCGATACTACTATGCTAACCTGATCGCCCGGATTTACCTGCAAGCAATGGAAGAAGTCATGGGGAAAAACGGGCTCAACGCAATTCTCAACATGGCCAAGCTCGCCCACTTGATTGAAGATTTTCCCCCCGCAAATTGGGACAAGGGATTCGACTTTGTCGATTATGCTGCCCTGAATCAGGCTCTGGAAGATATGTATGGGCCGCGAGGGGGCAGAGGGCTGGCTCTGCGGGCGGGACGTACTTCCTTTGCGCGGGGTTTACAGGGTTTTGGTGCGTTGCATAATATGGGAGATCTCGCACTCAAGATGGTGCCGTTGGGCCTAAAGATTAAAATGGGCTTACCAGCTATGGCCAAGGTCTTTAGCGAGGTCAGTGACCAGAGTAGCCGGATAGAGGAGCGGGACGACAATTACATTTATATTATCGAACGGTGCCCTGTCTGCTGGGGACGCAAATCGGACAAGCCGATTTGTCACGCTGCTGTGGGATTGCTTCAAGAAGGTCTGCGGTGGGTCAGCGGCGGCAAAGAGTTTCGCGTGGAAGAAATCAAGTGCATCGCCACAGGAGATGACACGTGCGACTTTTTGATATACAAAGATCCCATTGGATAAAGAGCTTGCCAGGCGGCTAGGGGGGATGACGATGTCTGAAATCCAACACATCTTGGTGGTCGAAGATGACATGGACACCTCTGAGATGCTCAGTTCGTATTTTGAGGCACAGGGATATGATGTGATGACGGCAGCCTGGGGCGAGGATGCCCTGCGCATCACTGCAGACGTGGTACCTGATCTCGTCGTGTTGGATATTCGTTTGCCGGACATTGATGGCTATGAGGTTTGTCGCCGTCTACGCAGTCATCGTCGCACGGAGCAGGTTCCCATCATCTTTCTGACTGAGCGACGCGAGCGCACTGATCGCCTGACGGGCCTCGAACTGGGCGCGGTGGACTATATCACCAAACCTTTTGATATGCAGGAGTTGCGTCTGCGTGTGCGCAATGCTTTGCGGCGGGCCAGCCTGGGCACATTGGTCAATCCTATCACCGGACTGCCCACTGACCCACTGATTGACGAACGTTTAGCTGACTTGATGCGACAAAATGACTGGGCTTTGCTGTCCGTGGGCCTGCGAGGCCTGCGCGATTTCAGCGATAGCTACGGTTTTGTCGCCAGTGACGACGTGCTGCGTGCAGTAGCTCTGATGATCAAAAATGTGATCAAGGAGATGGGCGACAGTGATCGTTTTGTCGGTCACCTGGGTGAGGCCGATTTTATCATTTTCAGCACACCGTCTGAGACAAAGACACTGCGAGAACGGGTGACCGCTCGCCTGGAACAAGCGCTAGATTATTTTTATCCTCTAAAGGATCGGGAGCAGCAGCAGGCGCAGCGGCCTAAAATCTCCTTGATGGTCGGTGTTGTGACATCTAAAGACGGCCCCTTTGAGTCTCCGTTGGACGTAAAAATAGCCGCGCTCAAAGCGCAAAGTTAGCCCGCTGAAAAAGTTGGTGTAGCCCACTTGCCCGCTGCAGCGCGCCGCATCGCTCCTCGAGGGGCAGTGGGCGCGCAGTGCAGATGAGAGCAGGTGGCTAAACTAATGAAACTCACGACAGTTATCCCAACCTACAATGAAGTGCAGAACCTCTCGGCGGTGACAGCCGAGTTGTTCGCGTTGGGGTTGGATGGGCTAGAGATTCTGATTGTGGACGACGACTCGCCTGATGGCACCGGACAGTTGGCCGATGACCTGGCGCAGCGCTACGCCGGTCGGTTCCATGTCATCCATCGCACGGGTCAACGGGGCCTGGGGCTGGCTTATCGCGACGGGTTCCGCTACGCCCTTGACGCTGGGGCCGACCTAATCGTACAGATGGATGCCGACTTTTCCCACTCGCCGAGTTATATTCCCCAATTCGTAGCCAGGATTCAAGAGGGTTATGATGTGGTCGTTGGGTCGCGTTATGTGTCTGGGGGCGAGTTGGACGAGAAATGGAGCTTGGGGCGCTATCTCTTGAGTTGGTGGGCCAACAGCGCCTACGCACGTCCCATTTTGCGTTTGCAGGTCAAAGACGCTACCGCTGGTTTTAAATGCTGGCGTCGCTCGACCCTGTTGGGCATAGACCTGGACACCATCCGTTCGAACGGCTACGTGTTTCAGGTAGAGATGGCCTACGTTTGTCAGCGGCTTGGCTATCGCGTGTTGGAAATCCCGATTTTCTTTAAAGACCGCCGTATCGGCCGATCCAAGATGTCCATTCCGGTCAAGTTAGAGGCGGCCCTACGGGTGTGGGAAGTCTGGTGGCGTCACCGGCATCTGCGCCCGCCCTCGACTGAATGATGAAACGTCCACACCTGGTGAGCCGGTGGCTGTCCCGTAGCTCACTGCTATTGCTCCTGGGATTGTTTCTTCTCCCATTGGTTCTTTTGGCCCCGGTTGCGTTGGGATCACGCACGCTGTTGCCGGCCGACAATCTCGTGGCCTTTGAACCTTATTATTCGGCTGCGGACGAACTGGGCGTTGACCAGCCTCACAACGCCTTGTTAAGCGACCTGATCCTGGAAAATTATGCCTGGAAGCGCTTTATCGTCCAATCCATCAAGACGCGACAGCTTCCTCTGTGGAATCCCTATCTCTTTGCGGGAACGCCTTTCCTGGCCAACGGTCAACACTCGGCCCTCTACCCATTGAGCGCTATTTTCTACGTGCTACCCTTGTGGCGCGCCTTTGGCCTCTTTGCCGTCATCCAGCTCGGGTTGGCCGGCGTGTCCATGTTTTGCCTGGCGCGAGTCTTGGGCCTCTCACGCCTGGGCGCGACGGTGGCCGCGGTCAGCTTTGAGCTGAGCGGCTTTTTCCTGGTCGGTGTGGTCCACCCGATGATTATCGCTGTCGCTGCCTGGTTGCCGTTGATCCTGGCCGCTATCGAATTGATTGTGCAGCAACGCCCGCTCCTGGGACGCCCGGCGACGGTCCCCTGGGTGCTGGTCGGTGCTGTGGCGCTGGGCTGTGCGGCGCTGGCCGGTCACCCCGAGGTTCTTTACCTTTCTCTATTAGTAGCGGCTTTTTACACTGCGTGGCGCCTGGTCTTTGAATTCTTTGCCTCCGCGCCCGCGAATCTCCGTACCCGGTTCAGGCGGTTGGCCCGTCCGGCTGGCTGGGTCCTGGTGATGGTCCTGCTGGGCCTGGCACTGGGCGCGATCCAATTGGTGCCATTCGCCGAGGTCGCCAGCGGCAGTTTTCGCGAAGGGGGAGCCAGCTTGAGCCAGGTGCGCGTTTGGGCTTACCCAACGCGACGCTTGTTGACCTTTTTTGCGCCCAATTTTTTCGGCAATCCAGCCCATCACGCATATCTCGACCTGTTTAGCGGGCGGGTGGTTCAGTCGCCCGAACCGATTGATTGGGGCATCAAAAATTACGTCGAGGGCGGCGCTTACCTGGGGCTGCTCCCCCTGTTCCTGGCGGTGCTTGCCGTCCTGACCGAGTTCAGGAGTCGCCGGACTCGGAATAAACGCGGTGCGTTCAGCCGGATAGCAAGGTTTTTTCACCATCGGCACGTTCCTCTTTTTCTCATTCTTGCATTGTTCTCGCTGGCTTGTATCTTTGGCACGCCACTCTACGCTTTGATCTACGCGCTGCCCTTTTTCAGCCAGTCGCACTCGCCTTTTCGCTGGGTTTTTCCCTTGACTCTCAGCGTGGCCGTCCTGGCCGGGTTTGGCGTGGATATCCTGCGCCGCAGCCGGCGCGAACTCGACGCCGCCTGGCGAGACGGCCCCCCTCCTGAAACCATGGGGCCAGATCGTAGCGCCCGGAATCTGGTTTCCCGCCTCGTATTCCTGGATGGCACGCCCTCTCTCGTCACCCTGCTGGCCGGTCTGGCCTTCTGGGGAGGGGTCTCCCTGACCGCCGTCCTGCTTGCCAGCCGTCTCTGGTTCGATCCGCTGGAGCCGAC
>CBFDAD010000200.1:0-4221 GCA_965602705.1 uncultured bacterium | reverse complement strand
TTGATTGACCTGCACCTGCATGGCTTCAAGGGGCATGACGCTGTCGGCCCCGGCCTGCCCGAGGTGATCAAGGCATTGCCCGCGCACGGGATCACGGCTTTCTTGCCCACCAGCTTCGTCGCGCCTCGCCCTCTTTTGCGCGAAGCCATCCGGACGACTGCCGACATCCTTCACGACGCACCGCCGGGTGCGCAGGTCCTGGGCATCCACATGGAAGGACCGTGGTTCTCGCCCGCCAAAACTGGTATGGCCAACGCTGACCTGGTCTATCCCCTCACCCAGGCCGACGTTGAGGAATTTCACGACCTAGCCGATGGCGCAATCCGCATGGTGACCTTTGCGCCGGAGCAAGGAGACGCCATCGAGGTCATCCCCTGGTTGGTTGAACGTGGTATCATCCCTGCGGCCGGTCACACCGACGCCGATTATGACACCATTCACCGGGCAGTGGCGCTGGGGTTAAATCACGCCACCCACACCTACAACGCGATGCGCGGCCTGCATCACCGCGAACCTGGCGCGCTGGGTGCGGTACTCGATCACGACGAGATCAGCGTCCAGCTCATCGCGGACGGACAACACGTTCACGCGGCGGCGATGCGCCTCCTGATCCGGGCCAAAGGCATCGAGCGTGTGTGTGTGGTGAGCGACGCGGCCCCGGTGGCGGGATTGCCGCCGGGCGAGTACCAATGGGAGGGCTACAAGCTGTTAAACGACGGCGAAACCTCGCGCCTTGCCGACGGCACGCTCGCTGGCTCGGTGATACTGATCAACCAGATGCTGCGGGTGCTGGTCGAAAAGACCGGGCTGGCTTTCGCGGATGCATTGCGCATGGCCACCAGGGTACCCGCGAGATTATTGGGCGTTCGCAAGGGGCAACTGACCCCGGGCTATGACGCCGACGTGGTGATACTCGGTGAGGATTACCAGCCGCTGCAAACCATCATCGGTGGCGAGACGGTATACCGGGCACCATAGCGCTCGCCCGCCAAACGCGTGACAAACCGTCAAAACGTTGTATACTCATCTTCAGGCTTGCATAGCACAAGCCAACGACCGTACGCAATGTTGATGGCTTGCAGACAACACTCTATGTGAAAGACAACACTCTATGTGAAAGGAGACGCATGGCCACCGACTGGATTATCGCCATCGACCTGGGCGGCACCCGGCTGCGCGCAGCGTTGTGCACGCCCGATGGAAAGATTCACGAATCCATCAAAAAAAAGACCCACGCCAGACGCGGCCCCGAAGACTTGATAGCGCGCATCTGCCAGTTAGCCGAGCAGGTTTGGCCACAAGAGGGAAGCGTACGTGCAATTGGTATGTCAGCTCCCGGCCCACTCGATCCTTTTAAAGGCAGCATCATCGGCGCACCCAATCTACCCGGCTGGAGTCACGTGCCCATGCGCGACATCTTGCAGGAGCGTTTTGACCTGCCAGTGTACGTAGGCAACGACGCCAATCTAGGCGCACTAGGGGAGCACAGCTTTGGTGCTGGAGTTGGCTTTGACGACATCATCTATATGACCATCAGCACGGGCATCGGTGGGGGAATTGTGCTCGGTGGAAAGCTGTTGCTGGGTCACAAGGGACTGGCAGGTGAGATCGGCCATATCGTGATACAACCAGGTGGGCCGCTATGCGGTTGTGGCAACCGTGGATGCCTGGAGGCTTTGGCCAGCGGCACCGCCATCGGTCATCAAGCACAAACACTGGCGATCTCAGGTCGTGCCCCGGCGATACTGGCGGCTGCCGGCGGTGACATAAACCAGGTCAGCAGTGCGAGCGTAGGAGAGGCGGCGGCGCAGGGCGACAAAGTGGCCATCAAACTGCTGCGCCAGGCTGGGCGTTACATCGGCATCAGCATCGCCAACTTGATGCACTTGTTCAACCCGCAACGCTTTGTGCTCGGCGGTGGCGTCACTCAAACAGGAGATCTGCTGTTCAAGCCCATCCGCCGCGCGGTACGCCGCTGGGCAATGAACACACTGTATTGGCAAGACACCGAGATTGTGCCGGCGGCGTTAGGGGACGACGTCGCTTTATTGGGAGCGGTGGCGCTGGTGAATTCGGAAATCGGGGAGATGGAGTAAGGCTTGAATTGGCTGATTCGCAGGATCCTCGACGCGTATCGAACGCTGTCGAAAAAAGTCTATGCGCGGCGTTACGGGACGCTGGCCCGGCACATGGGACGCGAGGAAATCGCGCCTGCCCAGGAAGAGGCCATCCGGCGCGGCTTTATCATCATCCAGGCCGACGGGCTGGCGTACGACCATCTGCTGCAGGCTATCGCCCGCGGTGCTGCCCCCTACATGAAGCGGCTGATTGGGGCCGGACAGTTGCGGCTAGCCCCCTGGCGGTGTGGCGTCCCCAGCACCACACCGGCCGTTCAGGCGGGCATCATGTTCGGCAACAACTGGGACATCCCCGGCTTTCGCTGGTTCGACAAAAAACAGCATCGCGCACTGGTGTGCAAACGACCGACCACGGTACAGACCTTGCAAAAACGCGTCGCCAATGGCCGCCGGGGAATCCTGCACGGCGGGTCCAGCTACTACAACATGTTCGACGGTGGCGCCGAGTGGGCGGTTTTCACCCTCAGCGCACTGCGGGCCCCGCGCTTCTTTGAAGGGATGCGAGGCCTCGGGCTCGCGCTGCTCTTTTTGTTGAGCCCGCTGCGCGTACTGCGGGTGATTCGGCTGGCGGTTTGGAACTATTTGATCGACATGGGCCGGCGTCTGCTGGCCATCTTTCGCCCCAGTATATATCGCCCCCTCGATGTGCTCTCGCCAATGACCCACATCTTTACCCACGTCCTCTTTCAGGAGATCATGACTTTTGGCGTACAGATGGACATCTACCGCGGCGCACCAGCGATTTACTTGAACAACGCCACCTACGACGAGGTGGCACACCAAGTCGGTCCGACCCATTCGGCTGCTTTCAAGACGGTCAAAGACATTGACCGGCAAATCGCTCGCATAGACAAGATGCTGAGGCGCTACGGCCAGCGTCCCTATGATCTCTACATCCTCTCCGATCACGGCATGTCGCCGTCGGTGCCGTTCAAGCAGCGTTTTGGCCAGAGCCTGGGTGACTATATCGTACAACAGATCGACGAGCCCCTGATTCTGGACGAACGCTGGGGCGATCCCGGCTATGCCGTCGTCCAGGCCCATTATCTGATGGAAGAGCTGCGCGGGTTAGAGGAGCGACTTTCCCCGCGCAGCGCAAAGGTCATGCGAGCAGCACGGGAATATCTTAACCGGCATACGCATTGGATCGACCCGGGGGAGGACGACGCAGGCAATCCCATCCAACCACCTGCCCTGGCGACAGAGCCCCCCAGCGCCCGTATCAGCGCACATCTGCCACTGTTTAGGGAGCGGCGCAGCGCGCAAATCAACGGCAGGAACGTACGCAGTGACCGCGATCGCTGGGACCCCCAGCGCCAGATCGACGTCGCCGTGCGCATTTCGGGACCGCTGGCCCACGTCTATTTCAACGTCTCGGACCAGCGGCTCAATTTGAGCGAGATTGCGCTGCTCTATCCCACCTTGCTAGCCCGTCTCATCGAGCATCCAGGGATCGGGCTGGTGGTTGTACGTGAAAGCGAAGAAACGGTGATGATGGGACGACGAGGCACATTGACAGTGCGCAGAGACTTGGATCGTTTACGCGGTTCCAACCCACTGGATGGCCTCAGTGACCCATACTATCAGGCAGCGCAGCTAGAACACGTGGCATCCTTCCCCCACGCTGGCGACCTGATCCTGCTAGGTGCGTGGGAAAACGACGCGGTGGTCACCTTTGAGGACCAGCTCGGCACTCACGGCGGGGTCGGCGGGCCACAGGAAAAGCCCTTCATCCTCTACCCGGCCCGAGTGGACTGGCCCAGCGGCGCGATCACGAGCCCCTGCGACCTCTACCCCATCTTTGCCCGCTATCTAGACCAGGTGGATTCAACAGCACCCGACGGGCTGCAGTTATCGGATGAACTTGAGTCCATGGTGTCGGGGGCGGAAACGCCACCGACTATTCAGGACACCCACCAAACGGCCGATCCCGTCAGAGTAGAGACGCGAGGCCGCGAAAAGCCTTGATCCGCTGTTTTTTCGTCACACTTGCCTGTCCCACTGCGGGGCTGATGACGTGCCGCGCGTGCGCCCAACTACAACTCGTACAGCTCGCCGTACTTGTCCTGTAGATACCGCACAT
>CBFDAD010000199.1:0-4229 GCA_965602705.1 uncultured bacterium | reverse complement strand
GATCGCGGTTCACATGGAGGCGCTCAATCATTGCCCGACGACGCGCGCTCAGTTTCAAGAGGCAGTTGCCCGGGCCGGGCTGGTCGGCAAGGTGCGCGTCCCGGCGGATGGCCAGGTGTTGGTGATTTGAGATATGGATCTCTGGGGAAACACACGCAAAGGGAACCATTGCCCCGCTGATCACGTGCCACCGAATTGACTCTGCGGTTTTGGGGAGTACAATGTCCCCTATGGATCACATCTTGGCCCTCATCAACGCTGGCGAGTCAGAGACCGTCGAGTTCAGACGCGAGATGGAGGAACCGGAGCGTCCCCAAAATCCACTCCAGACGTTGTCGCAAAGCCAATGGGAAGGAGCGTTTGTTTGTACAAGAGGCGTGATTCGGTTATAATCAAGGTTAACACTTCCAAGGTGTCGAATTTGGTAGGCAAAGGGCTCTTCTGATGATTACCGATCGTGCTTTTCAAAGACCTTTGTTCGATGTGCCACCTCAAACGCTCGCGGATGTCCACACCAGCAAGCGGGGAGAACGCGAGCGCAGGGACGTTTACGCGTGGCACCCGTACTATGCAGGGTACGCAGAGCAGTTTGTCTCCGATGTCCTTTCTCTACTGGCAAAGCCGGAAGACCTTGTTCTCGATCCTTGGAATGGGAGCGGAACGACAACGCTTGCCGCCCAGCGTCGGGGATTCCGTTCTATTGGGATCGATATTAACCCCGTCATGACACTGCACGCCCAGGCGAAAAACCTACGCTTCCCCCATCTGGCGGATGATGTGCTGACTGAGGCACAGAACCTGATCACGACCGCTCGACAACTTGTCAAAAATGGGCCTGCCAGACTTGGTGACATCACCGAATGGGTTTACGCTGAACCTTTAACGGCTCTACTTGCCCTTAGAGATGCAATTCGAGAGATGGCAAACTGCCCGATCCCGGATTTCGTCCGCGCCAGCCTATGCCAGGAAGCAAAGCACACGCGCCACCCATCCAAGAAAAAAGCGTTCTTTTTCTCGGCGTTGTTCCAAGTCCTGCGCGAGGTGGGCAGGTTCAGCCGTGGTTCGAATCCAACGTGGCTCATCCTTGATGATCAAGCCACCTCGACACCTGTGGATGCGGTTTACGCCCTGTTTTTTGAGACAGTTAAAAGGATGCTGGCCGATCTGAAAGCGGCTGCCTGGGATGTAGACGAGCCCGCCGACTATTGGGTGATGACGGGCGATTCAAGAACGCTGCATCTGGTAGATGGATCAATTGACCTGATTGTCACCTCTCCTCCGTATTGCACGCGGATCGATTACGCCTTTGCGACAAAGCCAGAATTGCTTTTGCTGGACAGTAAAGAAAAAGACATCGATGCGTTGCGGCGCGACACAATGGGCGCGCCGGTGATCGTAGACAAGAGCATCGTTCCCCGGCAGGTCTGGGGAACGATTTGCAACGACTTTCTTGATGCCGTCGCCAGGCACCCGAGCAAGGCATCGAAATCCTATTATTTGCCGACCTATCTGCAGTATTTCCAGGACGCCGAGCTTTCTCTGCGGGAGATCAAGCGCGTCCTCAAGGAAGAGCGGCAAGCAGTCGTCGTTGTCCAGTCCTCTTATTATAAGGAAGTCGAATTGCCTCTGGGTGAAATCTATGTGCAGATGGCACGGCGATTAGGTTTTGACGCCGAGATAGGCCGTCGTGAGGCAGTGCACCAGCATATGGCGCACGTCAATACCAAGTCGCAGCGGTACGTCAAGAACAAGGTTTACTATGAAGATGTCGTCCTGCTCCGCAAGTGAAACGCGCCGGATCAGAGGGAGCATATGAAGACGCCGGATGCGCGCGTTCAAACCGCCGTGCGACATTTCTGGCTCACGAGAAGCGCCCAAGTCAGTGAGCAAAAACGGCGCGGTGTAAAGGACCAGGGCGCCAGGAGCGCGGTCACCGGTGGGAAACAGATGGACGGCTTTGTGGCGATCGCCAGGGACATTCTGCATGCCTGTGGTATAGCTGAGGACGATATTTTCTACAATTCGCACCTGGAACTCCCCGGCTATTATCGCCCTGAGAAAAAGTGGGACGTTCTGGTCGTAGCCGAGGGTAAGCTCGTCGCCGTCATCGAATTCAAGTCGATGGCGAGCTCTTTTGGCAATAACTTGAACAATCGGGCCGAAGAGGCGATTGGCTCTGCCACCGATCTGTGGACGGCATACCGGGAGGGTGCATTCCCTACGACGCCCAAACCGTGGCTGGGCTATCTGATGCTGCTCGTGGAATCAGAGAAATCCACCCGCTCGGTTTCAGTCAGAGAGCCGCATTTTGAGGTTTTTTCCGAGTTCAAGGATGCCTCGTACGCCGAACGGTACCGCCTTTTGCTGGAAAAGCTGATGCGCGAACGATTGTACGATGCGACGTGCTTTTTGATGACGCCCGAGGATAGTGCCCAAACGGGCGACTACTCTGAGCCAAGCCCTGATTTGCCGTTCCGGTACTTTGAAGCGTCACTACGGGCACATGTCGCAGCTTTTCAGCAGTTGAGAGGCAGCGCATAAAACTGGACCCAAGCTTCTGTATCAACTGTGTGACCGGGCGTGCTTCCGGACCAACAACCCATCCGTGATTTCAGGTTAAAGGCCCTCTGTAAGGCGAAACAAAGGGTGCCCTTTCGTACAATCGCGGCAACGTGCCCTTCTTTGGGCCTAATGGAGTCGCTCGCCCCGAGAGCAGCCCGCGGCCCCACAACATTTGGCAAAGCCACCCCAATCTCTTATAATCCACCCACACGTTGACGTGAAAGATTGTGCCGGTACCCACCCAACATCCGCGCCAGCGGCGGCCGCCGCAACTTGATGGCATCGTTAGGACATGATTCCTGGCAGCAGTAGCAACTGCTACATTCTCTACGCCACCTGCCGGCCGGGGATAGGCGGCCCACCGGCATAGACCGCCGTCACCGCCATCGCGCCCACCGGCGCTCTCGTCAAGCGTCGCCTCCCCAACCAGCGCCCCTTGGCCTGGAAGGAGACGACGTCGAAGGTGAGCAGCGAGGCAGCGACTGGAGCGCCAACAGCCAGGGGCTCCAGCAGGTCGGCGGACAGCCCCTCCGCGCATACCAGCGCGCTCTCCCCGGCGGGCTGGAGGGAGAGGGCCGGCGCCACCAGCGGGTATCCCGCGCCATCCAGAAAGGCCAGCACCCGCACCGCCGTCATCGGGCTGAACGCTTTCCGCACCGGGCGACAGCGCGGGCCAACAGGTAATCGGCCAGGACGCGCAGCTTGGACAAACGAAAATGGCGCAGGACCGCTCGCACCTGGACGACGCCGGCGTTGCGGATGCCAGTGTAGGCGTTGTAGCGCAAAAGGTCGGTGCTGTTGAGGCGGTCCACGTAAGGCCCCTTGCGCTGCCACTCTACAAAGTCTCCCTGCAGCACCCAGCCCTCCAGGTCGGTGGTGATGACCAGTATGCCCACGCGCGGGTCACTATCCAGGTTCCGCACCGACTTGTGCAGCAAAAAGTTGCCAAAGATCAGCCGGTCCTCCCCTTGTGGTGAGCGAGGTCGAAGCACATCGCCCGCGGGCATGATGCTCGTGACCGGCACGACGTTGGGGATGCCCTCGGCGGAGCGGGTGGCGAGGAACTTGGGGGTCATCTCGCCGGAGAGAGCTTTCATCAATCCCGGCTGTGTCTCGATGACAGACATACTAGCACCTCCAGATCATTTCTCATTTTTCGTGGCGCCGGACCAGACCGCCACGTCCACCCGCTGGACGGCAACGGCGTGGAGCGCCTCCATCTCGGCGCGGGTCAGGAGCGGCGCTCCCTCCAGCGCATAAGGCCGGTCCAGGCGGCGGTACTTGGGCTGGCCCAGGTTGGTGTAGGCCAGCAGGTCCCAGCGCTCGACCGTGGGCAGTTCGCTGACAAAGTCGCCCAGGGCGGCGACGTTGTCCGCACCGGCGGTGTAGCCGGGGATGACGGGGGTGCGGATCCACAGCGGCACCCCGGCGGCGGCGATGCGCCGTCCATTTTCCAGGATTCGCCCGTTGTCCACACCGGTGCTGGCCCGGTGGCGCTCTGAGTCGAAGAGCTTCAGGTCGTACAGAACCAGGTCCACCAGCGGCAGTACCCGCTTATACCGCTCCCACGCCACTACTCCACAGGTGTCCAATGCCACGTGGATGCCCGCCTCGTGACACAGGCGGGCGAGGGCCAGGACGAAATCGGCCTGGGCCATCGGCTCGCC
>CBFDAD010000198.1:0-4244 GCA_965602705.1 uncultured bacterium | reverse complement strand
ACAGAAGCCGGTGGCCTGGTGGCGGGTGTGGGGAGGGCTGATTTTGTTGCTGCTGCCCGGTCTCTTGTTAGGTGCTTTGAGCGGTTTGCTCCCCGAGGACGCAGCCGGGATTAGCCTGATGCTCGGTTTTGGCGCGCTGATGATTGGCCTGGCGATGGCTGCGCGGGTGCTCCGGCAGGCGTTAGCAGCGGATGATGTATGATGGTGGACAGGCCTCAGCTCGTTCAGGACGCAGATATTCAGGCGATCTGGCACGCCGATTTGCACGCGGTTGGCTGCCTCCACTGTGGCGTTATCCATCTGCTTCCTGCGGGCTGGGAAACGCCTCGCTGCCCGGCGTGTCTGGCTGGGATTCTCGAAGCGCAACCTTCTCGCTTGCGCCCTGAATCACCTGAGATGGTTGTCCCCTTTTCCGCCGATTTGAGCCTTGACCGTCTGTCAGCGGCCTTTACCGAATGGCTGCGGGGCCTTTGGCTGCGCCCTTTTGATCTCCGAGTCGAGTCGCTGCTGTCGCGGTTGATGCGGGCCTACCTGCCTATGTGGCTGGTAGATGGTCAGGTGGTGGGGACTTGGAGCGCACAGATGGGCTTTGACTATCAGGTGGAAAGCACCCAGGAGCGTTTTGATCAAGATCGCGGCTGGAAATCGCAGTGCTTGAACGAGACGCGGGTGCGCTGGGAGCTGCGTGTTGGCCGCCTGACGCGGACTTGGCACAATCTGGCATTGCCTGCGTTGGACGAGCGTGAGCAGGCGGTGTGGATGGCCTACCTGGGTCGGTACGATTTGGACCAAGCGGTGGCCTACACGCCAACTGCCGTTGTTGATGCCGCCGTGCGCGTCCCTAGCCTGTTGCCGGACGAAGCCCGGCCCCTCGCTCGCGCCGCCTTTGATCGCACCGCCGCCGCTGACTGTCAGAGGGCAGCCGGCGCCCAGCATAGCGACGAGTTTACCCTGAGCGCCGACTACCGTGACCTGAACTGGACCCAGCTACTGTTGCCCGTCTATGCTACCTATTACGAGGACGACACTGGCCGCATTGTCCCCGTGTGGGTCAACGGGCAGAGCGGACGTGTCGGCGGGGTGCAGCGGGCGTCGCTGCGCAAGGCGAGGCGCGTAGCGGGGGCTGTGGTGCTTGTCGCCGTACTGGTTTTCCTTGGCGGTGCGCTGCTGACTTTGTTGGACGCAAACACCGTAGCCTCGCTGCTGATGACGGTTGGCTTTTTCCTGGCCATCGTCGCTACCTTGCCGGTCTTGTGGGTCTGGCAGTTTAATCAACAGCAAGCGGCTTGAGTTTGTTTCTCGTTCGTTGGAGAGCGAGAGTAGTGAATTGAGGAGTAACGAAGATGAGAAAAAGGCTGGTTGTCACGTTGGGGTTGGCGTTGTCGGGCTTGCTGTTGCTGCGCACGACGGCCCTGGCCGGTCCGTTTCCGCCCGCCCAGAAGCTGGGAAAAGCATCTACAGACACTCCGGCTCCAATGACTGTTAAATGGTTCTTGAAGAACGGCGCTTTTGATGATCGCTGGGATGGTGACGTGCCCTCGTCCTGGGAAGTATATGCTGACGACGCCGATGCATATGGTTCGCTCGATTTCGTGAACCCTGATGCCACTGGCGAGGTAGCTGATCAAGCTTTCGTCTTTCATATCGATAACGACGAGGTCAAAGGGGACCACAACGCTTACCTCTACCAAGAGATAACACTGCCGTCAGGGGATTATTGGATGACGGCACATTCGACCATCTATGCTATGGACAGCAAACCCGGTGCTTTATCCACCGGGAGCGATTACCTCTACATGACCTATTATGCTCTGGTCCCCTCTGCGGAGGTACTGAGCGATGGCGTCCTAATGCCCGATGCGGTCAGCGAATACGATTGGAGGGAGTTGTGGCCATACCCTTCTGTTTGCAGGGAGGACATCAAAGCGGGCAGGTTTGTGGGGGGATCGGCCTACTGCGACTATGTCAAGCGGGCAGAGACGGTGAGCGTCACCGAGGGCGACTATGTGTTTATCCTGCGCGCCGAGCTCAAGTGGCCCGACTGGCGCGCCTTTGCCTACTATATCTTTGACGACATGCAGATCATCTCCGCCACGCCGTTCGCGGATAACTGGAACGAGTGCGTCACGTCTTTCTGTCTTGAGGGTTTGCTCAAGCGCTAAGGGTAGACGTCCTGGTGCCCGGCGGTTTTAACGCCTAAAAGCTTGCGGCTCGTTAGCTGTCTCGCGCCGACTCGATCAGTGTGATGAACTCTGTTATCTCTTCAATCAGAGCGGTATCGGCGGCGCGCAGGTCGTCGATGGCCTCGTCGTATAGTGCGCGCTGGGCCTCGCGATCTGTTAATGCCTCGGCGATGGTGATGCCGGCCTCGTAAGTCGACCGTGCCTCGTCGGCGTAGCCTGAACGCACGTAGATCAGTGCCTTTTGGAAGGTCAGACGTGCCCGCAGAACATCGGCGATTCCCTCGGGGTCTTGCGGGACGTTGCTCAGGTCGTTGAGAGCCTCGTCATAGTACTGAAGCGCGATTTGCTCGGTTGTCAAGGCGTTGGTGGCAGCAATGCCTGCCTCATAGACTCGCGCTGCTTGCTGGGCATCGCCCGCCGCGACCAGGGCCAATCCCTGGTTAAAATAGGCGCGTGGCTCTGTGGGATCTAGAGCGACGGCGATCCCTGAGGCCTCTGCTGACAGGCCATAGTCGCCGTCCAGGTAGTTAAGCCAGCCTAGAAGCGCCTGGCTGCTATAGTGGTCTGGGTCTATTTCGGCAGCGCGGTGTAGATCAGCGCTGGCTTTTTGGTTGTCTCCCTGTTGCAGGTATTGATAGCCGCGATTGTAGTAAGCCAGTGCCCAATCAGGCCGGGTTTCGACGACTCGATTTAGAATCTCTATACCCACGTATCCACCACTGACTGCTTCCGGCTCCGAGATCTCGATCGCTTGCATATAGGCCTCGACTGCTTTGTCCGTATCTCCCTCAACAAAGTACAGGTTGCCCAGTGTCAGATACCAACCGGCGTCGGGCTGCAAGGCGACCAGCACTTCATAGTCGGCGATGGCTTGAGGATAATAGTCCGGGCCCAGGGCATAATAGATGTTGGCCCGTCTGAGACGCCACTCGAGCACGTCTGGTTCTAGCGCAAGGGCCTGATCAAAGTCCTCGATGATCGCCAGGAAAAGTGTTTCGTTGTCCATCTCGGGACAATTGAGCAGGTTGTAGCGAATAAATCCTTGCACGCTATACAGGCCGGCGTTGTCGGGAGTAAGAGCAGTGGCTTGTTCAAAGGCCTCGATTGCTTTCAAGTTCTCTTCTCGGTAGATCAGTCGGTCTTGCACCGTGTTCGGGTTGCGCTCGCTTTCAGCGCACGCTGACCGCGTCCGCCCTTGAACTTGATCTGACCACACGTAAAGCTCCCCCAGGGCAAAGTGGGTATAACCTTGTCCGGTCCAGGCCGAGACCTGCCCCGGATCAATAGCGGTGGCCTGTTCCAGGTCAGCCAGGGCCGATTCTAGGTCGCTTCTTCTCTGCTCGGGGTCGTTTTCATATTTGGCCAGCCGGTATCCCATCCAGCCGCGCCCGCTGAGGGCAGTCGCACTGTTGGGCTCTAGCTTTAAGGCCTGGTCATAGTCTGTGTAAGCGGCTCTGTAATTCTCGATCGCAGCCCGACGGTTGTCGGCAGCGAGGTCCAGGTTACCGGCTGCTTCCGCTTCCCCGACCCTCTGGGCGTAATCCTCGCCTATTTGGGAATAGACTCCTGCGCGTAATGCGTAGGTCGTTGAAAGGTCAGTCGCATCCTGGCTTGACTTTTCGAGGACAAGGCTGTAACTGTCGCGGGCCAATGCATACAATTCGCGAGCGCGCTCTTGGTCATCTGCCTTTTGGCGATCTGCTGCCCAACTGGCGTAGGTGGTGGATAGACTCTCATAGTAGGCGAGCTTGTCAGGATTGATGTTAATAGCTTTCTGGATCGATTCAACCGCCTCGGCGTAACGACCTAATTGATTCAGCATAGCGCCCTGGCTGTGATACGTGTCTGCGTCGTCGCCAGTCCATTCCAGTGTTTGATCGTAGAAAGCGAAGGCTTTTTCGTAAAGCTCCTGAGCCTGGGTGGAATCTTGCGCCTCAGTAGCTTTCTGCTGGTTAAAGTTTGCCAGGGCCAGGTAATGATAGGCAGCCGTCTCACGCACGACTAAACCGAAGGTCAGTACGATGACGATTAACGCCACGGTTCCCAAGATCAGGCGCACGG
>CBFDAD010000197.1:0-4248 GCA_965602705.1 uncultured bacterium | reverse complement strand
GTCATCGCCTTCCTCTTTACGCAAAAACACGTCTTCGAGGCAGCTTTTGCAGCTGAGTCAGAGGAAAGCGGCGACACTCGCCTGGCAGCCTGGGCCGTCAACTGGCGCGTCACGGGACGACATCTACTGCTTGGGACTGGCCCGGCGGGATACGCCGCCTATTACATGACTTACTGGCCCAACGAAGGCGTGGCCACCCATAGCAACTACATTGACATCGTGGCCGAGACAGGCCTGATCGGACTCACCTTTTTCTTGTGGTTCTTTGGCGCGATTCTATGGAGCGGCTACAACTTTTACCGCCGCTTTAGACAACGGTGGGATTTCGTGTCCGCCTACACCACTGCCGCCTTTGTTGGTTGCATCGGCGCCATCGTCATAATGGGTTTGGGTGACTGGGTTACCCCCTTTGCTTACACACAGGGGATCGAGGGCTACGACTATGCTCTCTATAGTTGGATGTTTCTGGGCGGTCTGTACGCCGTCGAACGCCTGGCTCGTCAGGACAAGACACCACCAGTCAAGGAGCAAAGCAAAGTCTAGGTATGAAATGTCGCCCAGACGAGCAGTTTTAATGGGGTGATGGAAATGGATCTTTCAATCTTGATCGTCAACTGGAATACACGTGAAATGCTGCGCGACTGTCTAACCTCGCTTTACGACACGATCACAGACCTGGAGTTTGAGACCGTTGTGGTGGATAACAACTCAACGGACGGCAGCCAGGACATGGTGCGCCAGTCATTTCCTCAGGTCCAATTGATCGAAAACACAGAAAACGTGGGATTTGCCCGCGCTAACAACCAGGCCATTGAGGCCAGCCAGGGGCGCTACGTCCTGTTGTTCAACACCGATGCCTTCGCCCAACCTGGAGCCATTCGGGCCATGGTCACCTACGCCGACGGCTATCCCGACATCGGCGTCGCAGGTGCGCACCTGCTCAACGCCGATGGCTCCTTCCAGGCCTCGCACACCCGCTTTCCGACCCTCTGGCGCGAGTTCCTGATCCTCAGCGGGCTAGGGCGACTGCTCTTCGGAGAATGGTATCCCAGCCACGGCCCCGATAAGAGTCTCGCCGTTACGGATGCCGACTATGTCGAAGGCGCTTGCATGCTGGTCCGCCGGGAGGCTTTGGATCAGGTCGGTGGGCTGGACGAAGGCTTTTACATGTACGCCGAAGAGGTGGATTGGTGCCTCCGTATGCGCCGGGCCGGCTGGCGAGTCGTCTATCTACCTCAGACACGGATCATCCATCTAGGTGGGGGTAGCAGCAAAGGCAACAAAGGTAACACCCGCCGCGAGGCGATGCTTTACCGCAGCCGGGTGCGCTTCTTCCGCATACACTATGGTCCGGTTCAAGCGGCCCTGCTCAAGGGGCTGATCTACGGCTTTACTGCCATCAAAATAGTCTGTCACCGCCTGCGACGGGGACGAGCCGTCATCAGTTGGCGTGAGTTGCGGGTTGCTCTGCAGGAGGGTTAACTGTGAACGTTCTGCTAACCATAGCTGTCGCCGTGCCTCTGGGCTTTGTCACTTTGTGCCTGGCCTATCTCTATCTATCTACAACACACCCAACCCGCCGCTTCGCCGTGGCCATCCCTGCTCACAACGAGGCAGGTACCATCGGGCACACGTTGGACCAGCTCCACCGTCAAGACTATCCCGACAAGCTCTTTGACATCTTTGTCGTATGCGACAACTGCACCGATGACACCGCACTGGAAGTGCGTGCCCACAGCGGTATCGCCTTAGAACGGACTGACAACGAGCGGCGGGGCAAGGGGTATGCGGTGGCCTGGCTATATGAGCGTATCCTAGCCGCCCCCCAAACCTATCAAGCCATCGTCGTCTTTGACGCTGACAGCCGGGTGGACCCTGGCTTCCTGCGGGCAATGGACACCGCACTGGCGGCCGGGCACCAAGTCGCGCAAGGTAAACACGTCATCGCCAACCCCGACGCCGGATGGTTCCCGGCCGTTATGTTCACCGCCTTTGCTATGGATAACCGGTTACGCAATCTAGGTCGGAGCAACCTGGGGCTGTCGAGCAAGCTGATGGGCGATGGGATGTGCTTTACCCGCGAGGTGCTCGAAGCCCACCCCTGGCAGGCTACCTCATTGACCGAAGACGCTGAGTACCAGGCTAACTTGCTCCTGAAAGGCCTGCGCGTCGCCTTTGTGCCCCAGGCAATGACCTATGGCAAAATCGTCACCGACATGGGCGCTGCCCGCCAGCAGCGCTCGCGCTGGATGCACGGTCGGGCCGACGTGGCGCGGCGGTTGACGCCACGCTTGCTGCGCTCCGGGCTGCGTCACGCTGACCTGGCTCAGATTGACGGCGCTATTGAGCGGGTGATGCCTTCCTACTCGTCCCTGTTGGTGCTGAATGCCCTGCTGACCGTTTTGTGGGTCGTGATACCCGGTGTTGGTGGCCGGCTGCCTTACCCCTGGCCGGTCAGCCTGTGGGTTGGTTTTGTCACTTACCCGCTCCTGGCCCTGGTGCTGGAGCGAGCGCCCTGGAAACTCTATCTGTTCTTGGCCTATGCGCCGGTTTATGCCCTGTGGCGCACGGGGTTGCGCTTGCTAGTTCGGTTTCAACCCAAACAGACCAAGTGGTACCGCACACCGCGCTCCACTGAGACAAAATGAGAGCCGCAGACCCGTTCGCGAGGCTGTTCAAAACCAGAGGTCTTTACGAATCTAAATTCTACACGACGTATTTTCAAACAGGAGCTTCACCGTGAGCCTCACAAGTCACATCATAAATCGCTGTCTGGGCGAACAGCCCAACCGGCCCTTGTTGGCATTGACCACACTCCTCATGCCCGGTCGCTTTATGACCGAGCTATACCGTAACAGCTCCAACGGGGCACCTAAGATGTCCCCGCGCGACGCAGGGGGAAACGCACCGGGCGCGCCAACGCGACCGGATTGGGGTGAGAAGAAGGCCGCCTTTACCCTCTCCTTCGACCTGGACCTGGAAGAGGATATTGAGGCAATTCCCTGGCTGATTGAGACGCTGGCCCCTTACCCTTTTAAGGCAAGCTTTGCCTTGATCGGCAAGTGGGTGGAAATAAAGCCCAAAGCCCACGCTGCCATCGTCAAAGCCGGGCACGAGATCATCAATCACACCTATTCCCACCCCTGGAGTGAGATCTTTAACCCGCGCCCTTTCCCCAGCCTCGATTATGCCGAGCAACTTGAGGAAATCGCGCGCGGACACGAGACAATATACAAACTACTGGGCGTCACTCCGATCGGCTTTCGCTTGCCGCACCTGGAGCCTGTGCCATCCATTTATCCCATGTTGCACGATTTGGGCTATCGCTACTCATCATCAGCGCTGTCACGGCGCACGCAGGTCACCCCCTTTCTGACAAACGACGCCATCTGGGAGTTCCCGCTCAGCCAATGCCCCCGCCATCCGTCTAGCGTCTTTGACACGTACCACGCTTTCCGCTCGACCAGCAAGCTCTTTCAAGTGCGACGAGAAGACGAGAACACCTTTTTCGACTCCTTCCGGAAACTGCTGGCGCTGAGCATCGCCACCGGGGCCCATCTGAATGTCTATTTCGATCCCATGGATGTGCGACGATTTGCCAATTTTGGCCGCTTTCTCGATCATGTGATCGCCCACGAAAACGACTTGTTGATCGGCAGCTATCGGGACTTGCTGCCGGTGCTGGAGAAAAGCCAATGTTAAAGGTGATCAGCGTCATAGGTACCCGGCCTGAAGCAATCAAGATGGCCCCGGTCATCCAAGAGTTAGCGCGTTACCCCGACGAAATCAAGCCCATAGTCTGCGCCACCGCTCAACACCGCGAGATGCTTGACCAGGTCCTCGACATTTTTGACATCCGGCCTGACTACGACCTGAACCTGATGCGTCCGGACCAGACCCTGGCTCAGGTCACAGCCGGCGTGCTGACCGGACTGGACGAGGTGATCCGCCAGGAAAACCCCGACTGGCTGCTGGCTCAAGGAGACACCACCACCGTGATGGCGGCCAGCCTGACCGCGTACTACCATCGCGTGCAAGTGGGCCACGTCGAAGCCGGATTGCGCACCGCCGACAAATACCAGCCCTTCCCTGAGGAATGCAATCGGCGCATAGCCGACGTACTGGCTGACCTGCACTTCGCCCCCACCCAGAGCAACCGGCGTAACCTGCTGCGCGAGGGAGTGTCGGAAAAAAGCATCATCGTCACCGGTAACACCGTCATTGACGCCCTCTTGAACATCGCCCACC
>CBFDAD010000196.1:0-4254 GCA_965602705.1 uncultured bacterium | reverse complement strand
AGGAGCTTTCGTGTCGGTCAACCCCTTTTTGTTAAAGTGTCAGGTAGCTAGGTTGCACATCTTTGTTTCGCTTCGCTCGTCCCCACTCATCAGCGCGTCGGCTTATCCGCCGCCTGTTAATCCACCCTATGCCCGTGGCGGATGTTCTCTTACGTCATAGCGCAAACACTCAGGCTCAGAGACCAGCAGGCTTACTTGGTGTCTTTCTCGCTCGATACGCTCACTGGCAGGTTGCCCAGCAACAGGGTCGGGCTGATGCCGTGCTCGGTGATGACGATCTTGGCGTTCTCGCGCAGCGAAGTTTCGATCATCTCCATTTGCTTGAGGGTCTGGGCGTTGCCGACAAAGTACTGGTGTGCGGCTTCGTTAACAAGGCGGATGGCTTCAGCCTTGCCTTGGGCTACTTGAATCACCGCTTCGCGTTCCCCCTCAGCCCGCTGGATTATCGCCAGCTTTTGCTGTTCGGCGGCTTCGAACTCACCCGTCGCCAGCAGGCGCATGGAACGCCGCTCTTGCTCGGCCGTCTTTTGCTTGTGCATCGCGTGCTTGATGTCCTCAGGCGGGTCGATCAGCATGATTTCAACCTTGCTCACCTTCAGACCCCAATCATCGGTGAATTGATTGAGCACGGACTGCAAGTTGTGCGCGATCTTTTCCCGTGCCACCAGGCTCTCGTCCAGTGTGAGATCGCCGAATTCTTGACGCAGGTTGGTCATCGCTAATTGGATCACCGCCCGTTTCCAGTTGTCAATGTTGTAAAAGGTCTGCTTGATGGATTCCTCATCAGCAGCGGGGCGCACCCACATCACACCGTCTACGCGGATCTCGACGTTGTCCTTGGTGATCACCGGCTGGGGAGGGATATCCATGGTGTGTTCGCGGATATCGCGGACGCGGACTTTTTGGAGCATCGGAATCTGAAAGCCCAGTCCGGGCATCGCAAACCCGGAATACTTGCCCAGCGATTCCTTGATACCGCGTTCAAAGGGTTGCACTATGTAGAGGGGAAAGCGAACGATTCTCATGACTTTATCCTTTCTTTCTAATATGAATACGGGGTCAGTCGATTGTTTCCACGGTGACCGTGGTTGGGACCATCTCATCTAAAAAGCGCATGGTGACCATGACCAGCAGTGGCACGGGCAGCGCGCGGTGTAACACCAGCCGCGGGGAAGCGCCGCCTTCAATTGAGAGTACCTCGTCGCCAGCCTGGTCAACGAGTGCGCAGTTGCCGGGCAAGTCCTTGTCATATGCCAGGCGGTAGCCGCGTCCGTCATAAACGATCTCGCTCCAGGTGTTTACCAGCTGGCCCCGGTACTGCATCGCTGCCAGGGATTGCCCGTTGCGTGTCAGCACCATATTGCCGCTCAGGTGACGGATGTAGCACAACGCCCACGATGCGCCTTCAGATTTCCACTCGTAGCCGGACTTGGTGTGGTGCACCTTGACCAGCGCTGTGCGATTTTGACCCAGTTGCAGAACATAGTCTCTCTTGAGCCCCAGCAAGCCGGTGACTGGCTTGACCCTTAGGGGGGCCTCGTCGGGCTCCACCAGCGGCCGACGCAGGTGCAACCGGTCGGCGGGGAGCCAGGGCCAGGTTTGTCCCACCGGAATCACCAGTTTTTGTCCCAACCAGGCCCAGTTCTCAATGGTCGGGTGGGGGCGATGCTTGTCCGATCGGGCGATTTCTAACCACGTACCCGTGGGATGGGTCAGCCCGGCTTTGGCCACCACTGTAGTGCCGATACCGGGTTGGCTTTCGACCGCCAACTGCCCGTCAATCGCCATTATGCGCTCTTGCATGTTCGCCAGTCCCAGGCCGCGGCGGGCCTGGCTGGTATCGAACCCGATGCCGTTGTCATGGAGGGTCAACGCCACCTGCTCCGGGATGCAACGCAATTGTACGTCCACGCGGGTCGCGCGAGCGTGCCGGACGACGTTATGCAATGCCTCCTGCGCCACGCGATAGAGCGCCTTAGCCACGGACGGCGGCAGGAGCGTGTCGTCGCCCTGCACATCCAGGTAGACCAGCAGGTGCTCCCGTGCGCCCAGGAGCAGTGTGTAGTCGTTGAGCGCCGCCGCCAATCCCCGCTCTTCCAATGAGCCGGAGCGCAAGTCTTCAATGAGGTGGGTCATCTCGCGCTGAGCCGTGCGGGCGTTGGTCTCAACTGTGCGCACCATCTCGGCCATCTCGTCTGAGATGTCTGGCAGTGCGTCAAAGTGGGTGCGGATGGCGCTGGCTGTCATCGCCAGGCTAAAGAGATGCTGCTTGACACTGTCGTGCAGTTCACGAGCCAGGCGGTTGCGTTCCTCAACCACTGCCAGAGCGCGCACCTGGTCGGTGAGGCGGGTGTTTCGCTCCCGCAACTCGTCCAGGTCTTGTTCGTCTTGCTCAAGGTGTTCGGCTAGCAGGTCTAGTTGCTCAGCCAGCAGGCCCAGATCATCGGCGTCGGGGTCTGCGATGCGCAGAGCCAGATTACCGCGTAACCATACGCGGCTGATTTCGATCGTGCGTTGCAGACGGCAGGTGACGGGGCGGCTGGCCCACGCACCCAGCAGCAGTCCTGCCAATGCAGCGCTGAGGGTGAGCAGCACGGCATTGAGCCCCCAATCCGGCTGGGCGAACAGCGACTGCTGTTTGATCAAGGCCATCGCGCCAAGGGCCAGCCCTTCAGCGATGAGTATCGCTGCCAGGGTCACTATCACGTGGGCCAGCGTGAGCTTGTGTTGCAGGTTCATTCTTGAGGGAAGCATGCGGTGCTCCTAGAGACTTGGTTTTGCAACCATTATATCAGAGCCTGCTCTTTTTGTCATCGGGCCTGTGACCGAATTTGATACTGTACCCAAGTACGAGACCCAGTAATCCAAAATTGCTCAAAGCCGAGCAAGATCGGATCTATGAGACCGGGATGGTGCCCGGACTTTGTGACTTGCGAGCTTTTCCCTCGGTGTTGCGTCCCTGTGTGAGATGTTTCGACGGTGGCTTTTGCGTGAACCCGGATAAACTAGACTGTGCACCGGTGTAATCAGCGTGAGTGGTCGCCTTGTCTTTCGTGATTGCTATTGGGGCCAAGGATGTTTCCTTTGACGTACGTTTGCGATTTCACACGGCGAAGGATCGCCCGGGCGGCCATCAGTCCGGAGGCGGAGGCCTGGATCAATCCCCGTGTCACACCTGCCCCGTCGCCACAGGCAAAGAGATCCTCCACCTCGGTCTCCATCTCGGGGGTCAGTTGCAGGCGGTTGGAATAAAACTTGACCTCCACCCCATACAGCAGGGTGTGGCGGGAGGCCACTCCTGGTGCGATCTCGTCCAGGGCGTGCAGCATCTCCAGGATGTTTTTCACGTATCGGTAAGGAAGCACCAGGTTCAGGTCGCCCGGCACGGCGCTGGGCAACGTGGGGGTGACGATGGAGCGGGCCAGGCGGTCCGGTGTGGACCGGCGCCCAATCTCCAGATCCCCCAGCCGTTGGACCATAATGCCGCCGCTGAGGAGATTGGCCAACTGGGCAATGCTTTTGCCGTAGGCGATAGGATCATCAAAAGGCTCGGTAAAGTTTTTGCTGACGAGGATAGCAAAGTTGGTGTTGGCCGTGCGACGATGAGCGAAAGAGTGACCGTTGACGGTCATCACGTCGCCAGCGAACTCGGTGCTGACTTCCCCATATGGGCACATGCAGAAGGTCCGCACCCGGTCGTCAAAGGCCCGCGAGTAATAGAGAAACTTGGATTCGTACACGAGGCGGGTGATGGGCTCCAGCACCGTAGCCGGGAGTTCAACACGCACTCCCAGGTCCACCGGGTTGCGTGTCAGCGTGAGGCCCAATGCTCCGGCCGTCGCCTTGAGCCAGGAAGGGCCGTCCCGTCCCGGAGCCACGATCACTGCGCCCGCTTCGATCCGCTTTTCGTCGCCGGTCTCTACACCCGTCACCCGTCCGTTGTCGGTCAGTATGCGTGTCACTGGGGTGAGGGTGTGAATTGTGACGCCACGTTCGAGCAAGGCGTCGCGCATACCGCGCATGATATCCACGCAGCGCTCGGTGCCCATGTGGCGTATGGGGACAGAGACAAAACGCAGGCCGGCCAGGGCTGCACGCTTCTCCAGGGCTTCTACCTCGTCTGTGAAGGTGCCGTGGACCGTCGCCGGTGCGCCAAACTTGACGTAGGTTTCGTCAACCTGCTGGATCAGGCGGGTCGCGTCATCTTCCCCCAGAATCTCGAGGAAATGCGCCTCGTCGAGGTCCATCTTGTTA
>CBFDAD010000195.1:0-4256 GCA_965602705.1 uncultured bacterium | reverse complement strand
CATTGTGATTGTGGTAAACGATAGCTGTTTCAAACAGATCCGTTTTGGGCAGGAACGTCGATATGGCGCGGATCGTGTTTGCCACGCCGATCTGCAAAATCCAGATTTCGTGGCCTATGCGCAGTCGTTCGGGTGCTTTGCGCGCAAAGTAACGGAATTGGAGGATTTCGAGCCAGCGTTGAGCGCAGCATTAAACGCAGGACGGCCGGCAGTTGTGGAAATAACGTTCCCCGTGCCATGGGCGCCCCGAGATTACTGCCTGGGAAACGCGGAAAACCCGGCATAGTCAAACTGCCGAGCACTGACGCTTTCGAGGGCGTGGGCCTGGTCCTGACGACAAAAGCGCGGAAAAGGCCAGAGCTGTCTCTGGCTTTTTCCGCGCTTACGCAGACACAAACACCGATAGTACCAATTATTTCTCTGGTGGGCAGGACAGGACTCGAACCTGCGACCTCCTCCTTGTAAGGGAGGCGCTCTAACCAACTGAGCTACCCGCCCACGATGATGCTATTATAATCGGCTAGTCATTTTTCGTCAATCTGGCGGCTGAGAGCCACTTGAATCCAATCACGAGAGATGATACAATAGAGGTGAACTCGACCCGGCAAAGGACGAGGGCCGTTACCCAGAAAATGAAAATCAATCATACGCCGACTGACCGGGGATGAAAGAATCCACCAGATCTTATAAATACAGTTGCCGTGACTGCACGATTAGACAGCGCTGCATTGATGCCAAAAACCTTGCCCCCAGCATCAAGACCGCCGTTGCACAAAGGTTTAAGAATCACACCGACACCTTTGGGACGTGGGACTTGTTGCAACACGACTGTCTTTTGGTGCGCGAGGAGCAACCACGGACAGGAGCAATCCGGGAGACTGGTCTACTCAAGCGTCTCCGTCACGCACGGCAGCCATCCAGCGAGCCCTCACCGGTCAAGCCCCAACCCGCTACCCCCCAGGCAAGACGCGTATCGGCAGCTTTTCCTCCTCCTACACAACGCCCACCCGCTTCAAAGGCAACCAAGAAACCATGTGGCATCAAGGTCATTTCTAGCCAGCGCATGGTTCGATTGCCGGGCGAAGGTGAGGTCGTACTGGGAAGATTCGAGCACGGCTTTTCCAGACCTCCTGATGTGGACTTGGCTTTTGACGACGGGGAGATTCCATCGGTATCGCGGCGTCATGCTTTGGTGATAGGTAGGAACAATCGACATTGGATTGAAGACATGGGCAGCACCAACGGCACCTACCTGAACGGCCACCAATTGTCGTTGGGCGAGAGCGTGCAACTTGCTCCGAGCGACAGGATACTCCTGGGTAGATGCAGACTGGTGTATACCCCTTTGCCGGACTGGACCCTGGGGCCGGATCCTAACATAGCTCACGCCCCCATCCTGATCGTCACACACACCGGCCATCAGCTTGAACTGCCCGACAAAAGCGAGATGCTGATGGGACGCCCTGACCCAAGCGTCAACTACGCCCCCGACGTGGACTTGAGTGTAGCAGGCGAGATTTCAATGTACGTAGCCCGACGACACGCGCGGCTGGTCACACATGGTGGAAAACATTTCTTGCAAGAAGCCGGCAGTGCCGCTGGCACCCGGCTGAACGGCAGGCCCATCCGAGTTGGCGATCAACCGGTACTGCTGCACCCCGGCGACCAAATATGGTTGGGCGGGTGCGTGGTGGCTTACGAATGGAGATTACTCTGAAGGGAGTTGGAGACTCATGAGCATACCGGCACGCATCACGTGGGAAACAGACGACAAGGAAATGATCTTGATTCCAGGCGGATCCTTTGTGATGGGCTGCGACGAGGGATTCGCAAAACACCGGCCCCAGCACTCTGTGTCTTTGCAGGCCTTTTATATCGATCGTTACCCGGTTACAAATAAGGAGTATAAGCGCTTTGTGGACGAAACGGGGCATCCCGTGCCCCATTACCACGTGAGTTGGTGTGACACGCGCGGCTACAATTGGGACGTAGAGACGCGCTCCTTTCCCGAGGACAAAGCGTACCACCCGGTCGTGCTGGTGACGTGGGAAGATGCGTCAGCATACGTCCGGTGGGCTGGTAAGCGACTCCCGACCGAAGCTGAATGGGAAAGAGCCGCCCGCGGCAGCGACGGACGCATTTGGCCGTGGGGCAACGAAGCTTGTATCGACTGCGGCAACACCGCCGAAGCTGGCATAGGCGGAACAACACCAGTGGAACAATACACGCCCCAGGGTGACTCTCTGTTCGGTGTGGCGGACCTGATTGGCAACGTATGGGAATGGACGTCCAGTCTGTTTAAACCCTATCCTTACGATCCGTGCGACGGGCGGGAAACCCCGGCGGCAACCGCCTGGCGCGTGCTTCGCGGTGGGTCATGGGTGAATGATCTGTATACAGCTCGCTGCTACACGCGACTGGACGGCGACTTTTTATTCTACAACAACGTCGGCTTTCGCTGCGCGATGACACCCCCGGGCTCCCCCGACCCCGACTGCGAGGAAGAGCCAGTTTAGAGCTTTGCCCCTAAAGCTGACACGGCCGGGTCAACACCATCAGCAGCGACCAGTCGCCTGGCATCTAAATAGGACACAAAGTGATCCAGGGCGTCACGCAGTGCATCAGCCAATGGGTCCGTCAGCGTCTCTCCCGGCTCCCAATGCCAACTCAAAATGACTAGCTCCCCCGCCTCTCTCTCCAGCCTGGCATCAAAACGAGCGACGAAACGGTCACCATAGAGCACCGGCAGCACGTAATAACCATACTTTCGCTGGTGAGCCGGCTTGTAGACTTCCCACACGTAACGGAAACCGAACAAGCGCTCAACTAAATTGCGGCTCCACAGCAAATTGTCGAGCGGGGCGATAAAGGCGACGCGGGGCGCCGGGGCTGGAGCACGGGCTTGTTCCAGATAGGGCAGGTCACGGGTCAGCAGGTAATAAGTGCGCTTATCGCCCTCAATCTGTACCGGCAGCATCTCCTCCCGATCCAACAGCACTTTGATGGCCTCGGCCCGCTGTGGCGCTTTGGCGACGAACCCCCACGCCTCCCCGCCCATGCCTGGGCCGATCAAACCGATGCCCTGGCAGCGTCGGGCGACCCGCCAGCTCAAATACGCCTCCTCGTCCAACAGCAACGGTTGAGCGGCGACCTCGTCCGTCAGCACCCGCTCAGCCAGGTCATAGTAACGGCGCGCACCCTGCCGGTTGCTGACCATCAACTCGCCCGTATCCCCCAACATCTCCAGCAAAGCCTTGGCAGCGCGCGTCTGGCCCCAACGCCAATCCGTCTTCCAGTCCACATCGTGCTGCGCTCCAAAATCCAGGCTGCTCATCGGACCCCGCTCGCGAATCACCGCTAGAATCGTATCCACGTGCTCGGCGTGTTTGGACAGCCGCCCATCGTGGCGCTCACGCCAGGCAGCGCGCAACAGGGCCAGGTTGGGCCAGTCGCGCGTCGGCACGAGGGACATCATCTTGTCCCAATAATCATACAACCGCCGCTCGACGTAAGCCAGCTCGTACAGCATAGCAGGCCAGTAGTCAGCGACGCGGCTTTGCAGCACTAGATCGGGATTGCGGCCAACCACGTTCAGCGGGTCGAACTGGATGCAGGCCAGTTGGTCGAACACGGCCATGACGCCGTCTTTGCCAGATAGCGCGCGCGGCGGCCACAGCCCGTGTCTGGCCAGTAGAAAGCGTCGGGCCAGGTTGTTGGTCAGGTAGATGGGTTGCGTCATGGGGTTCACCTCCGGCCCGACGCAGGGCTTCTGGGCTTATTGTTCTCGCATGAGCGGTCAGTAGGGCGTATAAATGTAGGCACGGGCCTGGGGAAAGAGCACGTCGAGCAAGTGACGAGTCGCATCTCGCGACCAAAAGTCAGGATACCAAGCCTCCAACGCCTCCCGGCCCCGCCAGCCCAACCAGAGCTGCGTTGCTTGCTGGGATGTCACCCTGGCGTCAGGTTGGCCCTCGCCCGCAGGCACGCTGACCTCAACCAGTCTCCCCCCGTCGAAGCGCAATGCTAACCGGGATCGGTACAGGTTAAAGACCAATGAACCACTATGGCCCGCCAGTAACGACGACGCCAGGCGCGTCTCCAGCGCCGATCCAATGGCCCGTATAAAGCCAGGAGGATCCAATACTTTCATCTGCCAGCCATAGTGGCCCCGGTCCACCGCGCCCAGGTAGCGGGCCAGGACCACGGCGGGATGGTCAACGGGGGCGGCGCTCTAACGCTCACGCCTCCGGCTTCGA
>CBFDAD010000194.1:0-4259 GCA_965602705.1 uncultured bacterium | reverse complement strand
AAGGAGACACAAGCGGCTTGATTATCAGCAGCGGGATAGTGAATACAGGCAGGTAGTAAGGTGCCAAGCGGATCAAGCTATTGCCTCCTACTAGCTCTACTGATCCTCCTCCAGGATGAACTTCGAATTTCTGAATATCTCTGAAAAATAAAAGTCCTACCAGAGCATGCCCCAATTCATGTTCAAAGATCTCAAGAAAAGCGATCTTTCTCCACAAAACGAATCCGTATACCAGAACGTAGCCAAAGAATCCATATATGAACCAGCTTATCGAGTGGGCCTTGACGTTGAGCGTTACGAATGAATACGCTTCGTGTGCGAATGCGTAGACGAATGGGATCAGCAGCAATGAAGCGAGAAACCTGATGAGCTTTCCCATATTTCCCCCCCCGCGCGCTCGATGAACCTTGGGCCGCTCTCGTGATATCATCGTTAACGAGAACGAACGGCCTGACCAGGGCAGATTACGGTGTCGTCTCTAGACCCATTATATTACAACTCCGCAGGCAGGGAAACTCTACGGTTGCTTCAGGGCTGGCGAGCGATTCTTAAACCTTAACGCGCCCTTTGCACACCTGGACAAGACGACGAGCGACGCTGAAGCAGCCGCGTTCAAAAGCTTTGATATTGCTTTTGAAGGCAAAGCACCTATAATAGAAGGAGACGAGTGATGCAGAGCGAAGCTGATCGGGTGACCAACATCCGTGAATGGGTGGCCTTTGCTATCACAGCGGAGTTGATGCATACGGCTGACGAGTCGGTCAATTTATTTCAGGAGGAGTTGGTATGACACGTGCGACTCTTGACCAGGGGCTACAACGTATTCAAGATGAGGTGCTGGTGCTGGGCAGCATGGTGGAGAAGAAGCTCGTCGAATCGGTCGAGTTGCTCAAGCGCCGCGACATGGCGGGGTCACGTCGTATGATTGCTGAAGATCGCCTAGTCAACGAGAAGCGTTTTGCAATAGAGTCTGACGCGATGACCCTCATCGCCACTCAGCAGCCCGTTGCCAGTGACATGCGCATCCTCGCTGCCGTGCTGGAGATCGTCACCGAACTCGAGCGCATAGGCGATTACGCCAAGGGTATCGCCAAAATCAACCTATTGCTGGGTGAGGAGCCCTTGCTCAAGCCACTCACCGACCTGCCTCTCATGGCCGAGAAAGCGGGGTACATGCTGTACCGGGCTTTGGATGCTTTTGTCCGGCGGGACGTAGAGCTTGCGCGTGCCATTCCCGTTGACGATGACGAGGTCGATAATCTCTATAATCGGATCAACCGCGACTTGATAGATATTATTGTGGCTGACCCGCGTCCTAGCACGGTGGATCGGGCGAACTACTTGTTGTGGGCTGCCCACAACCTGGAGCGCGCCGCGGACCGGGTGATCAACCTGTGCGAGAGGGTGGTCTTTACCGTGACGGGTGAGATGGTCGAAATGGACGTCAAGACCGACGAGCACGTAACTGGTTGAAGGTAAAGATAGTGTCCCAACAGTTACCAGAGTTGTTCACGTCAGATGCTTGGTGGGGCATTCTTGTTCGTATTCTGCTCTTGTACGTCTCGGCGTGGATCATCCATCGCCTGGCACGCCGCGTGGCGCGACGTATTGTGCGACTGAGTCGTTTTGCTCCCGAGGCCTATCAGGTGCGGCCGGAGCGCCGGGCAACTCTACGGGGCTTGATAGCCAGCGCTATCAGTTTTGTCTCGTTCGCATTAGCCACCCTGGCCGGTGTAGGTCAATTTGTGCGTTTAGATACGCTGGTTTGGGTGGTGGGGCTCTTTAGTGCGGCCTTTGGGCTGGGCGCCCGTCCCCTCATCAGTGACTTTCTCAGCGGCATCAGCCTGATCTTTGAAGATACCCTTGCAGTAGGCGAAAAGGTGGAAATCCTGGGCGTGGAAGGCGTCGTCGAGGCAGTGAGCCTGCGCAACACCTGGATGCGCGCCCCCACCGGCGAGCTTTACATCGTGCCCAATGGTGAGGTGCGCGTCGTGCGCAACTTTAGCCGGGGGCGCTTTTCCACCGCCAACGTCAAGCTCAAGGTCGCGGCCGCCGACCTGGGCCAGGCCCTGCCACTCTTGGAAGCGCTGGGCACAGAAGCCGTGGCCTTGTTGCCGAATTTGTTAGAGCCGTGGCAAGTGATCAGCGAATCGGGCGCTATCGGGCAGCAGACAGAGTTGATGCTGTTGGCCAAAGCGCGTTTCGGTGAGGCTGCGACGATGCGCCCGCGCTTGTTGGCGCTGGTGCAGGAACGCCTGTCAGGGGCCGGCATTACCCTGGTCGATTGAGGGTCCGTGAGGCGCTCACTATGGTTAGAAAAAGCCGCGAATCACCAGCATCAAACCAAAAAGGATCATCGGGACGCCTACTATGGCTCCGATGACCGTCAGGCTGACGATTACGCCGACGATCATAAGCACGATACCCAGCACGATGGCCAGAAACCGCCCGGTCAGTTCAAAGATAAAGGCCACCAAGCGCCACAGAGCGACAAACGGCCACGTGAGACAAGACGCTACGCTAGACATTTTTCTTCCTCGCAAAGGTTGTAAAGCTATGCTCTAGCTGGATCGCCAGATCCAGCGGGTTGATGACGGGATCTGGCGATCCCTTTGGAGCAGACTATGGAGCTATGCTCTAGCTGGATCGCCAGGTCCAGCGGGTTGATGAAACGCACTCGTTTATCATTACGCACGATGACGCAAGGAGTTGCAGGGAGCCACGGACACGCGTGCCCGTGGCTCCCCTATTTGCGCACAACGTCAGGTTTAACCCCTTGTGACGCTGTCCTTATTTGTGTGTGAGGCGCGAAACCGTCTGGGCCGGTTAACCCCCGATGGGGCGGGCGCTCTCTTTAAAGCAGATGCCTAACTGTTCTAACTCGTCCAGGACCGGCTCGTAGATGTCGGGTGTCACCGGCACCAGCACGCCCTTTTGCGTGATCTTGCCTTCACAGATCATACGGGTGGCGATGGCCGCCGGCAGGCCGACGGTGCGTGACATCGACGAGTCTCCACCAGGGATGCCGAAATCAATCATGGTGGAGGTGACGTTTTCTTTCCGGTCGGGGTACGCGGCGATGAACTCGTGATGCATCACCAGCATGTCGCGCTCGCCTTCCTCGTAAGGCATCTTTTTCAGCATGCGGGCCGTCAGGATATCCAGCGGTGAACCGTGTTCCAGGGGTAGTGGCTCGTCGCCAAACAGGCCCAGCCAGGCCAGCTTGTCGAGAATGGGCGAGTCGGTCTCCAGACTCAGGTAGTCGGCGACGGCCTCTCGAATGTCCTCTCCATCGTAGCCGATGAGCTGGCCGATGAACTGTCGAAGGTTTAGCCCGCTCCAGTCTCGCTCTTCCAGGTCCAGCAGACCCAGCTCGACGATCTTTTTCAGCGTGTCGCACCAGCTTGGATAGCGTAGCGTGCCCCTGAACACCGTCCGGGCTGATGTGATGCCGTAAATATCGGCATAGGGTGCCGCGTCGCGGTTGGGGTACCCTTCCAGATCGTCCATACCGGGCACCTTGATCGTCCAATGATGGCCAAAGAGTTCCTCACCGGGGATGTCCACTTCTTGGCCATCTTCCAGGTAATGGGCGGCGTTGCGACCGGCGAGCAGCACGCCCCTGGGGCTCCAGGAGAACTTGTAGCCAAAGGGGTTGGTGTTGGCTTCGGGCGCAGGCAGGCCACCGCACCACGAGCGAAAGCTGGTGATCTCGCCGCCGTGCTGCTGGACGTGGTGGATGATGCGCATCGCCGACATGTGGTCAGTGCCAGGGTCCACGCCGATCTCGTTGAGCAACGTGACGCCCGCAGCCTTGGCGCGCTCGTCGAGGGCGCGCATAGCGGGGCTGACATAGCTGGTCGTCACCATGTCTTTGTTGAACTCGATGCATAGCTCCGCTACCTGCACGTGGTAGATGTAAGGGAGCAGGCTGACGGCCAGGTCGGCCTCAGGAATCAGAGTTCGCAGCGCATCGGTGTCCCGCACGTTGAGCGCGCGAGCTTCACCCTGCGGGTGACCGTTGATCAGCGCCTCCGCCTTGCTGACGGTGCGGCTGGCGACGATGACCCGCACATCGGGCACGTCCAGTAGATATCGGACGAGTGGCCTGGCCACCAGTCCGGCTCCCAGTACGAGTACGGTTTTCATTCTTGTTTATGTCTCCTTTTTTGGGGGATTGGTTATTAGTGATTGGTTATTGGTGAATTGGTGATTCCTTACAGGAACTCTTTGAGATAACGGTAATCAGGCGTCAGTTG
>CBFDAD010000193.1:0-4282 GCA_965602705.1 uncultured bacterium | reverse complement strand
GATTTCGTCCCAGGCCCTGGTCGGATCGGCCATCGTTCGCTCCGCTTAACGATACAAGACATCCCCAACACCCGCTTTCCCTACACCCACTTTCCCCAGCACCGGCTCTCCCCGTCACCCGCTCTCCCTTCCACCGGCTCTCCCCAGCGCCCCACCCTAGCACCGGCTCTCCCTAGCACCGGCTCTTCAGGCCGGTGTCCTTTGCCACGGGACCCAATCCAACGCGGCCCCCGGCAGTCCCTCAATGGCCTGCGTGATGTCCGCGTGGAGTTCTTGAAGACGATCGAGGTAATCTTGGAAAAACGGCTGCATGAGCATCCCCCCTAGGGTTCAGTTTTCTGGCAACGCGAAAGATTTGCGCCAGCGACCCGCTTCAAGGTCAGCGCCACGTCCTCGACCACGGCGCGCCACAGCTCCGCCCCCAGCTCGGCGCTGGCGTGGGTCGGGTCGCCGATCACGCCGCTGGACGAGTAAAGCGCGAAATCCAGATTAGGGTCATCCCAATCAACGGGCGCGTTCTTTGGATCGTAGATTTGCGCCACCCGCACCGATTCCGGGCGCAAATAGAGCGCGATAGACGTCGCAAAGCTGTCGGCGTGACCGCCCGGGACCGCTGGATCGCCAATCTTGCACCAAATCGCGTAAAATGAAAAGTCCGGCTGGAAAGCCTGGGCCTGGCCCGCGTGTGCTGCGTTGAATTGCCTCACCACGTCGCCTAGCGCGTGCCCCCCGCAGCCACGCCACACGACGATGCGCCGGAAACCTTGCCCGGCCAGGGAGTCCAGGATAGACGCGACGACGGCCTGGTGCAGCTCTTGCGGCAGGTGAATGTACCCCGCCCCAAAGCCACGGTGCTCAGGCGTAGGGCCAAAGGGCACGGCGGGCAGCACCAGCGCGTGCACACCGTGCGTGGCGGCCGCCTGTCGAGCCGCCGCCAGACACAACGTCTCCGCGAACCAGGTGTCGAAATCCACCGGCAGATGCGGGCCCTGCTGTTCTGTGCAACCCGTCGGCACGACGGCGAGCCAACCCGTCTCCGCTCGCTCTCGAATCTCTTGGTAGGTGAGATCGCCAAACCGCATTGACGTAACTACGAGTTCGCCGCCAGATAAGCCACTCCCAGCCCCAGGGCGTTGGTGGCGACGTGCATCAAAATGGCGGGCCAGATGGAGTTGCTTTGATAATAAAGGTAGGCGAAAATGTAGCCTAGAATGAAAATAGGGATGACGGCAGTGAGTTGCAGGTGGATCAGGGCAAACAGCGCGGAGCTGATCACGGCCGCCTTTTGCCACTCGTATCGCCTGCATAAACCGGCAAAAACAAACCCTCTGAAGAAAATCTCCTCCACTACCGGGGCCACAACCACGCCCCCCGCCAGCAGCCACCACGGTGACGATAACTCGGCGAACACAGGGGTCAAATCAGCCTGGATGCGCAAATTAAGCAGGGCCAGAAATGTGCTGTAAGCAAAGTTAAACATAAAGGAGAGCACCATCAGGCCGCAACCCAGCCCAAGCATGGCGCCTTGGAACCCTCGCAAGCCCAAAGCCTGCCAGCCAACCCTGTATTTGCGCAGCGCGAACCACCACACCGGCACCAGCAACGCCAGTTCCGCCAAACTGACCAGCAATCCCGGATCCAGCTCCAGTGTGAGGGACGGCAACCAAAACACGCTGCTCAACAGAATAACCAGCCACAGGGCAAGAAACATCACCCCCAGCCATACGTCGCGGGCGGTCCAGGGGACAGGATCAGGGCGAATCTGTTCGTTTTCCATAAACACCTCTTGTGCGAGGACTCTTTTGACCCATCAAAGCGCGCTGCGTATTTGCTCCGCGACCGCGTCCAGCTCCGACCGGTCGGGTCTGACGGAATACGCCGGGCTGAATCGCAAGCCAAACCCATCGCCCCGATAACGAGGGAACACGTGCAGGTGGACGTGAAAGACGTCCTGCATCGCCGCCGCGCCGTCCGCCAGGAAAAAGTTGACCCCTTCACACCGGACGCCGCTGTTGCGCAGCGCCCGCGCCAGCCGCTGCGCAACCCGAAACATGTGGCCGCCCGTTTCCTCGTCCAGGTCGGCTAGAAACGTGGCGTGGCGGTTGGGGATGACGAGGACGTGCCCGGAATTGACCGGCTGGATGTCCATGAAGGCGGTACAGCGCTCATCCTGATACACGGTGCTTGCAGGCAGCTTTCCAGACAGGATATCACAAAAGACACAATCGCTCATGGGCGCGCTAATCCGTCGCAGAGAGAGGCACTGCCAGCACGGCGATGGCCCCCGGACCCGCGTGAGTGGACAGCACCGCCCCCGTCTCTCGAATCCAGATACGCGCTTGGGGAAAATGAAAGCGCTCTGCCAACTGTTCGGCGAGCTTGGCCGCCATCTCCTGCCGGCGCGTGTGTATCACCGCCAGGTGTTCCAGCGCCCCCATGCGCTCGACCCGATCCAGCATCCGTCTCATCCCCCCCTTTAAGGAGCGAGCCGCACCCAGCGGCCGCAACTGCCCCTCTATCATGTTGACGAGCAACTTGATGTTGAGGGCGCGTGTCATACGGTCCGCGATGCCAATGAACCCGTCCGCCCGTCCCCCACGTCGCAGGTTTTCCAGTGTGTCCAGGACGATCATGAAGCGCATCCGCGCCCGCAGCTCTTCTAGCAAAGCGAGGATCTCCCTGATCGAGCGCCCAGCCCGCGCAGCCTGAGCCGCTGCCAGCGTCTGCAGTCCCAGACCCAGGGAGAAGGAAAAAGAATCAAAGACCGTCACGGCTTCGCCAAAGCGTTGCGCCGCCACGTGCGCCGCGTTGAAAGTGCCACTGTGCCCCCCGGTGACCGTCAGGCACAGCACCTGCTTCCCGCGGGCGACCAGGCGTTCAAAGACCTCCTCGAACACGCCGACCGCGGGCTGGGAGGTCTGGGGCCGGGCCGGTCCCGCGGCCTTTTCCCAGAATTCATCCATCGGAAACTCACCGTCGTAATAGGTGTCCGTCCCAAAGCGCACGACGAGCGGCACCACTTCGACCTCGAACTCTTGAAGCAGTTGTGATGGGAGGTCACAACAACTGTCGGTCACGATGCTTATCTTTTGCTCCATTTTTCCTCCTAGCTAATCTTGCAGCCGCACGACGTTTCAATCAAAGCGCGGCTGTTGCACTAATACGTGAGAAGAAACACCCAACCCGACCAAGAGTCACGTTTCTGCGCTGCCAGTCACCTCGCACCCGGCACGATCTGGAGGTAATCTTGGGCCCTTGGCAATCCGAGCAAACCCACCATCAAATGATATACCGCGAATAGCTCCAATGAGAACGCCAGGTAACCCCCATAACCCAACAGCGGCATTTCAAAAATGCGGCAGAAATCGACAAACGGCACGTGATATACCCACTTGGGACAGGAGTAAAAATTCCACATCTCCCAGAAAAAGCCACACGTCAGGCAGCCAGCCCACAGTGCCCATACGGGCCGCCAATCGCCCCGGGCGGTGTACTGGATCAGCGAGCGATTCCCCAGCCAGGCATTTAGGGGCTCCACGATGAAAAAGACGGATAACCAGACTAGAGGAAAGAAATATCGCGGCCAGAGCAGCAGCAGGACCAACATTGAGCAACCGCTGACCGAGAAAGTCAATAGCGTGGTCGGCCTGGGGAAGATCAGAGGGCCACGCCTCGTGCGTTTAATCCAGTTAAAAGTGCTGACCAGTTCCGCTGTGCCAAACACCGCGGGCATCACCGTCGAAAAGCTAACCGAGGCCAGCACAAAGTACTGCAGGTCGGTGAACCGTTGCGCACCCTCATAGCACCAGTTCTGAGTGCGGCTGTTAATGAGTTCAAAGAGCCACCAGCTCGGGATCGAAGCGATAAACAAGCCCACATAGGCCGCCGGGTTGCGGGTCAACAGGGAATCACCCTTGCGCACCCGCACCAGCGCGTCGACGGTGAGACAGTAGCCCAGCCACAGTGGGAAAAAGCACCAGTGGGAGCGCAAACCGGACAACGACCAATTGAGAGTCCAGAAGACGATTATCAATCCTAACCCGAGCCAACCATGAAGGGGCCAGCTCCCGGATCGTGACGTCAATCTCATCCCGATTTCATCTTTTTTCGCAACTGCTCAATGACCTTCCCGAAAGCTTCGAGAGAACAATTCCGCCCAGGTTGGAGTCCTGCAACCCGCTCCGATTTGGCTGACCATCAAATTCTAGCTTTCGGGAAGGTTTTCGCCAAGGTTGACAGGATGTTTTCCAATATCATATACCACTCGTACAAAAAACACAAT
>CBFDAD010000192.1:0-4282 GCA_965602705.1 uncultured bacterium | reverse complement strand
AGCCCACAGGGGGGCGCGCCGGGGCAAAAGGCTGCGCTGCGGCACACCGGAACCACCGGCGAAGCGGCTACCGCCCAGGCGCGCGGAGAGCGCGTCCTCGGCATAGTCCCAGTACTCGCCCGCGTAATAGGTCGCCAGCATCACGAACACGACGCCCAGCGTGCCCCAGCCGCAGACGTCCCAGCGGAACTGGCCCTCCTGGTGCCATGCCAGCACGCCGCCCAGGATGAACGGCAACACGCCCACGGTATGAAATGGTGGCCGGGAGAGCGCCAGCCAGGCAGATAGCTTCTCACGTGATGATGACATATCGGCGCCATTATAGCATACTCTCAAGTGCGACGCACCTGTGCTTTTGTTTCAACGCAGAGAGGTGCAGAGACGCAAAGTATGAAGATGCCCAAGTCATAATACACCATCATCCCAACAGTCTTCGGGATGGGTAACTATCACCCATCCGCATCATCCACTCTGCGGCCAGCAGGCCGAGATTGAGCGCCTGGAGCGCGAATATGCTGATTTGCCTAAACTAACCGCCTATCTTGCCAGTCCCGAGGAACGACAGCATATCCTGGCCTTGGCTCAAGACCTGCCGACCGTATGGCATGCGTCAACGACTACCAGGCTGGAATTTAATTCCGGGGGATAGCTGCTCAGTTACCTAATCGAGCCGAAACTCACGAACGTCTAACCTGTCCCTAACAGCGCACCTACAAATGTGTGCTAAATTGAGGATGCCCAATGGGCCTTGGAGCACGTTCCAGGTATAGACCTGATCGACAACATGACGGGACGACAGGCCCGTACGGCATTCTTAAGACAATTGTGGCTTGAGTGCCTGAGTTGAGGCCGGGGCGTGTCTCGCCCAAGCGTTTTAATCGTCGCTCCCACCAAATATGCGAGGAGTGAAGTCTATGAAACACCTCGTCAGCGCCTTTGCCATCGTCGAGCACATCTTGCGCGACCGGACAGGTCATTTTGCCGAGATTGGACGAAGTGAGGACCTAACGTCCAAAATCGCCGACATGTTGATCGTCACCGTTCTGGGATTGGGTTTGTTTGGCACCGTTATGGGACTGACGGGTGGTCTTCCCTGGATGCTGGCATCGACCATCAAACTACCTTTGCTCTTTTTCTCCAGCCTCGTCATCTGCCTGCCGACGCTCTATCACTTCAGCCTCCTTTTTGGAGGCCGGCTGACCTTCACGCAGACTATCTCCCTATTGCTCACTGCGCTGACCGTGACGGCCGTTCTGAGCCTCGGATTGGCATTGATCAGCCTCTTTTTTCATTTCAGCGGGTCAGAATACCACTTTATGGTGACTCTCGACGTCATAATGCTGGCGGTGGCGGGCAGCGCAGGGTTGGTTTTCTTAGTGCAGGGAACACTCTACTTGG
Source organism: uncultured bacterium (assembly GCA_965602705.1). GTDB lineage: Bacteria > Chloroflexota > Anaerolineae > S140-20 > S140-20 > CBFDAD01. The sequence continues at coordinate 2,884 of CBFDAD010000192.1, read as the reverse complement.
AGCAGACCGCACCACCCGCGCATATCACCTTCTCGCAGTGGCTACGCTTTGCTGTCGGCAGCGGTCGCTCACTGATACTGGTGAGTTGGATGGGCCTGTTTGCCACAGTCGGAACACAGATGGGGTGGACCTTACGGCCTTTCTTTGGTGCACCGGGCACGACTTTTGTTTTGTTTCGTCCGGTACAGGGGAGCTTTTACCAAGGGTTTCTGCGCACGGTTGAATGGCTGTTGACGGGAGGCTGAACATGAACGGAGATCAAAGTACCTTGGTGCAAAAAGCACCGACACGGCTCGATGAATCGCTCCTATCCGTCGCCGAAGGCGTCGTGCATGAGGAACGACGTCCCGGTCGCGAGACGCCAGTAGAGGTGGCCGAGGAAGCGCTGTTTCCACCTCTGCCTGCTACTCAAGAGATAGCCTCTCCGCCGGTCTTGACCACCTGGGTTGACCTGCGAGGCTTCTGGCAGATATTTGCGAGCGTAGAGTGGTTGTTGCGTGACCGGGCCAGCTTTTTCATCGAGATCCGCGATCGGAAGGCATTGGGAGTAAAGCTGCGTGACATGGTGGTCAGCACTGCCATCCTGTTCTCGTTTTATGGCCTTATGATGGGTACCTCCAACAGTCCACAGCAGGCGCTGTCCTCGGCGGTCAAGCTGCCCTCGCTGTTTCTCATCACTCTGTTCGTGTGTTTGCCCACCCTCTATTTCTTCAATCTGCTCTTTGGGTCGCAACTCACCTTTCGCCAAACGGCTGCGCTCATCGTGGCTGCTCTGAACGTGACAGGTGCGTTATCGCTGGCCTTTGCTTCGATTACTCTCACCTTTTGGCTGACGGTGCCCGATTACAGCGCTTTCCTGCTGCTCAACGTAGGCGTGCTCGCGCTGATGAGCTGGTGGGGGCTGAGCTTTCTCATCCAGGGGATGCGGTTGGTCCAAGAAGGCTACCTGGGCGTCCGCCGCAGGCGTATGTTGCTCTTTTGGATATTGATCTACGCCTTTGTGGGTACTCAAATGGCCTGGGCACTCCGCCCCTTTGTCGGCGCACCAACCGCACCGTTTGAGTTAATCCGCGAGTCTCAGGGCACCTTTTACACGGGTGTCTTTCACAATTTGAGGCAGCTGCTAGGCTTTTGAATTCCCGTGTAGCCGGGACCCAGCGGTAGCCCCTGGTTTCATCCATTATCATAAGTGGATCAAACGTATGGTTAACGAAACCACATTTCAGGTTGAATCACGATCCACTAAACTGTTCGGAATGTTGGTAGCCTTTGGACTATGGATGTTGTTCCTGGGCTTATGTGCTATTTATGTCCCGTGGTTGTTATCGGATCGGCGAGGGACTTACAACAACACCACCGACTTGGCTGATCTGGACGGAGATGGCGATCTGGATGTGGTCGTCGCGAACACAAGATGGGAAAGCGCGGATATTTCATTTGCTGGGATTACCCTGTGGATCAACCAGGGCGGGGGGCAATTTACCCCTGGCGACCAGGAGTTGCCTGGGGGCTTTTCGGCTGGTGCCGGAGATGTGGACGGCGACGGGGATGCGGATCTCCTCGTTCTGGATGGATACAGATTGACACTCTCTCTCAACCAGGGCGGCGCCCAAGGGGGAAAGATCGGGGTGTTTAAGACCAGTAACTCCGTCCACCCATCTCATGAATGGCGCGGATACATAGATATGGGCGGTTCGGTCGTCTTGGGCGACTTGAACAACGATGGCGCAGTGGACGGTTTCGTCGCTGGCTGCTGTTACGGGTTCAGCCAGAAACAGTATGACGATTGTGGTCATGTCCCATCCTCCGCTTGGGTGTGGATCAACGAGTGGGATCCGAGAGGCTGGCTGGCAATTCATACGTTGAGCCTCAGGGAGCTAGACGGGCTACCCATACGGGCTGCCGCCCTGGGAGACCTGGACGGCGACGGCGATCTGGACGTCTTTGCTGCCGTTGGGGCGCCGACAATCGGCGCAGGTAACAGCCTAGACGACTTGGTCCTTCTGAATGATGGCTCGAGCAACCTCACCGCCTCTGGCCAGTGGCTGGGCGACTCAGACAGCACCGCTGTGGCTCTGGGTGACATAGACCGCGACGACGATCTGGATGCCCTGGTAGGGACCAAAAATGGGGCAACCGTCTGGATCAACCAGGGCGGTACGCAAGGTGGACAGGAGGGGATATTTACTCTTTCCGAGCAGGAGATCTCTGGCAGCCAGACCAGGGCAGTCTTCCTATCTGATCTGGATGGTGATGGAGACCAGGATGCCCTTATCGCCGGGCTCCGGCAGGCCGTCATTTGGTGGAACCATGGGCAGGCGGCGTTTACAAAGTCCGGCCAGCGCTTTCGCTATTCTGAACAGCATGGCTTAGCGATCGGGGATTTCAACGGCGACGGCTACCCGGATATTTTTGCCGGTGCTTATTCCGAAGCCTACAGTGTCTGGTTCAATCAGGGAGATGGAACGTTCAGGGAGTGTGAATAACATATCAAAAACCTTGCGCCTCTGCGTCTTGGTGTCTCTGCGTTAGTGCGCTTGGCACTTTTTGCCTATCCCACCCTTTTCTGGTAGAATGCGCTCACTTGGAAACAGACTTCCAAAGTCTGGCACGGCCATTGACGTGGAGCCCCGACACCATGAAACACCCCAAACGCTTATGGTATGAGTTTTTTGTGACGATTGCCGCCTTTGCGCTGTTGGTCGTCTCCGTCTCGCTGCTGTGGAGGAACAACCTGCTGCTCTCGCTGATCATGCTGGTCGAGGGTGGGGTGGCGCTGCGTTTCTGGCACGACCGCTACGATTTGAGCTTCGTGCTGGTCATCGGTGGGATGGGGTCGCTGGCCGAGGCGGCGTTCGTACGCTCCGGTGCCTGGCACTATGCC
>CBFDAD010000191.1:0-4385 GCA_965602705.1 uncultured bacterium | reverse complement strand
GTAGACAAGGTCAACCGCGCGACGCTGCCGGCGGGTACCCTGGTCGAGACGGTCTCACATGGGCCAACCCACGACCGGTTTCGTGTTGAGTCGAGCAAACCGTTCATTCTGCGTCTGTTCACCCTCTATTTTCCTGGCTGGCGGGCCACGGTTGACGGTGTCGAGGTGCCCATCGAACTGGGGCGGCCTGAAGGGTTCATCACCGTTCAGGTGCCGGCCGGTGCTCATACTGTGGAGGTGAATTTTGATGCCTGGGCGACGCCGGCGCGTACGGCTGGGACCTTGACCTCGCTGCTCTCTTTGACGGCGCTCGTGATGGTTGCCTGGTTGGCACGACGGCTATGGTTCCCTTCCTCGCTGACCGGCACGGAGGGACGGTCAGAGGTCGAGGGGGGCGCTCCTTGGCTCGACCGTCCGGCGTGGATGTGCGCCGGTGGGGTCATATTGGTTTTCTTTTTGCTCAAAGTGGGATGGGTGGATGGGCAGCACAATTGGTTCCGCCGCACATCGCCGCCAGGGCGGGTGTGGGGAGCGCAGTACTCACTCGCCGACGAACCGGTAGACTTTGGGCACCACATTCAGTTACTGGGCTTTGACCTGCTGCGGTCTGAGGTCCGGGCTGGTGACACGCTGCCGTTGACCCTTTATTGGCGGGCGACGGCCCCGGTGCCAGAAAACTATCAGGTATTTGCTCACCTCACCCGTCCCGCCACTCACCTGTGGGGCCAATCGGACAACCTGAACCCAGGCGATTTCCCGACACGGCGTTGGCCATTAGACAAGTATGTATGGGACGATCATCGACTGGGGGTGCTGCCGGGCACGCCTCCTGGTGACTACCAGTTGACGGTTGGTCTGTACAATCTGGTAAGCGGCGCGCGTGTGCCAGTCTTTGACGCCACGGGAGCGCCACTGGGCGATACCTTTACGCTGCCAACTCGCGTGCGGGTCGTACAGCCGCGTCACCCTCCCGACGAGGAAACGTTGGGGTTGACGGATGTGCTCCGCGTCGTGTATGCCGATCAAATTACCTTGTTAGGGGCGACGCTGCCTGACCGTTACATCGAGTTGCCTGGGTTTGTCCATCTGGCGTTGCTGTGGCGCGCTGAGATAGGTCAGCCCGAAGACATCGCTGTCAACGTGCAGTTGGTGGATGCGGCCGGGCAGGTTGCCAGCGAGGTGCTGACTGAGCCGTTCGATGGCCAGTACCCGTCGTCGGCCTGGTCGGCCGGTGAGGTCGTGCGCGACCAGTATAGTTTCTGGTTAACCGAGGACTTTGCACCTGGGGAGTACAAACTGCGCGTCAGCCTGAAAGAATTGGACGGCTGGGTCTCGTTGGGAGTCATTCAGGTGGCGGGACCTTGAGGGCGATATAGTCGAATGATTGGTTGCAGGTTGAGTCGGCGCGGGTATAATAGCCCACGAACCAACTGATTAACTCACGGGGAGGGAATAATGACCGAAATGAGCAAGCGCGACAGGTTGGCTGCGGCCATCGCCGGGGAGACTGTGGACCGGCCACCGGTGGCATTGTGGCGCCACTTTCCTGGTGACGACCAGCGGCCGGCCGACCTGGCCGTTGCTGCGCTCTCTTTCCAGTGGCGCTGGGATTGGGATTTTGTCAAGGTGACGCCAGCTAGCAGCTTTTGTGTGCGTGACTGGGGGGTAAAAGATCGCTGGGTGGGCAATAACGAAGGGACGCGCGAGTACACCCAACGTGCCATTGGGACGGCCGAGGACTGGCGGCGTCTGCCTGTGCTCGATCCCCAGAATGGCGCGTTGGGCGGGCAGTTGCGTTGTCTGGAATTGATTGCGGCCAAACTGGGGGACGATACGCCGGTCATTCAGACTATTTTCAGTCCACTGGCCCAGGCCAAGAACCTGGCGGGCAACGAGCAATTGTTGATCTATCTACGCCGTTATCCGGAAGCGTTGCGAGCCGGTTTGGAGACGATCACCCGTGCGACCAGTCGTTTCATCCGGCTGGCGCTGAAAACGGGCATTGATGGCATCTTTTATGCCGTGCAGCACGCCCGTTATGGGGTTTTGAGCGAGGATGAGTACGCTGAGTTCGGTCGCCCCTATGACATGCGCCTGTTCGAGGCGCTGGAAGGCAGTGGGGCGTGGTTCAACATGTTGCACATCCATGGCGAAGAGGTGATGTTTGATCTGCTCGCCGATTACCCCGTTCAGGTCTGGAACTGGCACGATCAGGAGACACCACCATCACTGCTGGAAGGAAAGCGCAGAGTGAGCGGTGCGGTCGCGGGCGGCCTGCGCCGGCAGGAGACCATGTTGCGTGGTGATCCCGACCAGGTGCGCGCTGAAGCGCAGGCGGCCATCGAGCAGACGGGTGGGCGCGGTTTTGTCCTGGGCACCGGCTGCGTCACGCCCATCACTACCCCTTGGGCTAACCTACGGGCGGTGCGCGAGTGTGTGGAGAGCGTGTCTCCCGGCGGTTGAAAATCGCGGCGACGTTGAGCCCTGACATGCCGGTTCGGAATCCGTTCGAGGTTGGGTAGGTCCAAAAGGTGCGGGGATATGGATGACTCCTCGGGTAAGCAGGCGTTATTTCCGGGTTTGATTTTTGGCGAGGATGGAGAGCCAGTCGAGGTCACCGCCATCGGTGGCGCGCCTTTCTATGTGATCCTGGATGCAGACTTTCGCCGCCACGTCGATGCCGAGGTAGTGGATCTGCAAGTGCTGGAGTGGCTGCGCGAACAGGTTTTGTCAAATCAAGATCTGGTGACCGAGGGGATGATGACTCTGTTGGGCAAGGACGACCTGTTCACCAAGGCCATGATTGATGCTTCGATTCGAGATCTCGATCAGCAGATGGAAGCGTTAATGACTCAGGGTCTGCCCGAAGGGGCGCAAGCCTGGCTGGGCATGCTGGGTTTTCGCGTAGTAGTGGACGTGCACGGCGAGGTCGTAGAGATTCAAGCTGCTGCCAGCGGGGAGATCGAGGACTGGTGAATCTTTAATACTCTATCTCCTCCACTTCCTCAAATTCAAAATCGAGGCTGATATCGAGCGCTTGATCGGCGTCAAAGCCGGCGATGGAACCGGGCTGGTCGCCGCGGTCGCACAGAGAGCGATACGTGCAAAAGCGGCAGTGGCCCTCGTCAGGTGTCAGGGACCATTGCTCCTGGCCGCTTGCAGCGCGGGTGGCAATGCGGGCGACCAGGTCGGCGAGGTAGGCGCCGTCGGCAGCGTGTTGGGCGACGTCGTAGGGTAGGATTTCGGGTTGAGCGGGGTGCTCGGCGAACCAGTAGACCATGGTCACCTGGTCAGGAGACAGCGGGCTGCCACCGTTGAGCGCAGTGCCGGCCTCGACTAACACGTAACGGTACACACGTGTCTGCAGGCGCGCGGTGAGAACGGTCGAGTCAGGTCGCTTGCGGTTGGTTTTCCAGTCTACCACGACGGCGCTGCGGCCTGGCTCCAACGCCAGCAGGTCGTAGCGAGCGATCAGTCGATGATCCCTCATCGGCGTTGAGAGGGCGACCTCGGCACGGCGCAGGGTGGTGGGCAGGTTGGGTGGGGGCGATTCGAGATAGTTGCGCCACCAGCGGCGCAAATCGGGGTCGTCAATCGTCTTGGTCAGCTCGGCTTCGGGCAGACCCAGGCTGTGACGATGCGCGAGTTGGTGAAAGCGGCGCCCTTGTTCCATCAACCGCTCATACTCTGATAGCGGTTCGCTCTCAACCGCGGGCCAGGGTTGGCGCAGCAAGTAGCGTAGTTGAAAGCGCCGTGGGCAGTCGACATAGTCCTGCAGGCTGTTCTGGCTGAACTGGAAAGTGGGGGGTAAGGTCATTGTTCTTTACTCACCGTGCTGTTCCCAATGTGTGTGCAGCGCGATAAAAGGCACCGCCGCTGTCTTTGTCTTAAAGGCGGCATGACCGCTGTTCCAGGTGATGATTAGTTCCTTCTTGGCCCGTGTGATGCCGACGTAGAGCAGGCGCAACCGCTCGGCAGCATAGTCGATGCGGGCTTTTTCCGTAGCCACCCCCCAGATGAAATCGTCTAGCCGGTCTTGGTGCAACTGTTCCAGTTGGGCGATGGCCTCCGCTTCCAGGTTGAGTTGATCGCGCACGAACCAGCTCTCCCCCCGGTAATAGTCGTGAGGCTCGGCTGATGGGAAATTATAGTTGTTGACTCCTACCAGGTAGACCCGATCCCATTCCAGGCCCTTGGCTTTGTGCATCGTGGACACGGTGATGACACCTGGTTTGGGTTCGTAACCCAGGTCGGCGTCGTCAAAGCCAAGGAAGCGGCGCTGGTTGTGGGCGATGAGCGAGAGTTCTTCGACCAGTTCGGGCAGCCGGCTATCAGGATGCTGCGTGGCGTAGCTGCGCAGCACGAGAGCCAGTTTGTAGGCCAGG
>CBFDAD010000190.1:0-4403 GCA_965602705.1 uncultured bacterium | reverse complement strand
CAAAAACGAATGACTATGCTATAATAGACAAGCTTGCATTCTTCTCATCACAGGAGACCATAGGAGGCGGCATGCACTTTCTAGTTACTGGGGGGGCTGGATTTTTGGGGGTTGCATTGTCCAACCGGCTGACCAGCGACGGTCACCAGGTACGCGTCATTGACGATCTCAGCACGGGCGACCCCAGCCGCCTGGACCCGGCGGTGCTTTTCACCCGCGGCGACGTCGCCGATATCCCTAAACTGTGGACGCTGCTCCACGGCGTGGATTGCGTCTACCATCTGGCGGCGCGCGTATCGGTGGCCGAGTCGATTCTCTATCCCCGGGCTTACAACCACGTCCACGTCGGCGGGACGGTGAGCGTGATGGAGGCCATGCGCGACGCCGGGGTCAAGCGCGTGGTGTTTGGTTCTTCGGGCGCGCTCTACGGCGAACAGACCCATCAACCGGTGGCCGAGGATCAACCACCCAACCCCAACTCGCCCTACGGGGTCAGCAAGCTGGCCGCCGAATACTATATCACGACCATTGGTGCGCTGTGGGGGATTGAGACGGTATCGTTGCGCATATTTAACGCTTACGGACCGGGCCAACGCACGCGCCCCGCGCACCCGCCCGTGGTACCCCAATTTCTCAAACAGGCGCTGGGGGGCGGCTCACTGGTCATCTTTGGCGACGGCGAACAGACGCGAGATTTCATTTACGTGGACGACGTGGTGGAGGCGCTGGTCGGGGCGGCCACGGCCTTGGGAGTTGACCGGCAGGTCATTAACATTGGCAGTGGGACGGAGGCGAGCATAAACACCTTATGGCAGGCCGTGGAACGGGGTGTTGGCAAATCGGTCTCGGTGATTTACAATAAAGATCAGGACGGTGGCGTTTCTCGATTGTGCGCCGACATCTCTCTGGCCCGCCGCCTGCTTGGCTTCGAGCCTAAAGTCGGCCTGGAAGATGGCATGCACAAGACCGTCCATTGGTTAACGCCTGTTGGAAGCGGACTCGAGAAGAAATAGGTAGGGAGAGCGAATGACATCCGCAAAGTCGACAAAGTCGATCCTCATCGTGGAGGACAACGAACTCAACCGGCGGCTGCTTGAAGCAGTGCTCAAACCCCACGGCTATCACTTACTAACGGCCAAGGATGGCGAGACGGGTGTGGCGTTGGCTCAAGCGGAACGACCCGATTTGATCTTGATGGATGTGCTGCTACCCGGCATCGATGGCTACGAAGCGACCCGCCAACTGCGCGCCGCGCCGGAAACGCGCCATCTCGTCATCGTTGCGCTCACCGCCAGCACCGCGCCCGCAGAGCAAGAGCGAGCCTTGACAGCCGGATGCGATGGATACATCGCCAAACCCATTGACACGCGGGCCTTTCCGCAGCAGGTCCGCCAATTCTTGTTTGACCCAGCTACGTCACGCGATGACTGAGCCGCGAGCCCCAGAGGATAACCAGATCCGGCGACCGTTAAACCGCCTACGCTGGGCGCTGAGAGCAGCTGTCATAGTCAGCGTCAGCTTGCTAGAGCTATATTATGCGCTGCTCGCCTCTGTCCCCTCCTACCAGATTTTGCTGCACATGCTGCTGAGCTACGCCGTCAGCGTGCTTTTCATCGAGGTCTGCTTCGCCATCATCTTTCGCTTGCACGACCAGGCATTCGCTGACCGCCAACAGCTAGCGGGGATGATCACCGAGAACGCTTTGCTTCTACAACAGACCCAACAGAAACTGGACGAAGCAGTGATGCTGGTCGAGGCCAGTCACGCTATTAGCTCCAAACTGACGCAAGAGGAGTTAACGCCCTTTCTGGCTGAAAACCTGACGCACATCCTGGAGGGCACAGGCTGTTTCATTGTGTTACGCGACCCGGACACGGCCGAGTTACAGTTGGCGGCGGCTTACGGTCACTATGCCGCGCAGAACCCGTCACCCCAGATGACCAAAGGATACTGGTATCCTTCACTGGTCCACGCCGTGATTGAAGCTGGTCAGCCCATCCAAGATACCAGCGAAAATCCTCACATCGTCCCCGAGGAGGAAAGACACCCGGCCGACAGATCGCTGTTGGGGCTGCCGCTGATGGTACAAGGCCAGGCCACCGGCGCCGCCATCATCGCTGAGACGCGGGAGCAACGCAGCTTTGCGGAGGGCAAAATCGGACAGGCGATGGTCGTGACGAACCAGGGAGCCGTCGCCATCGCCAACGCCACTCTGTACGCCACGGAGCAGCGCGAACGCGAAGTGGCTCGGACGTTGCTCCAGATCGCCGGCGACCTGAGTAGCACGCTCCACTTGGGTGAGGTACTCGACCTGATCCTGGAGCGCCTGCGAGCGGTGGTGCCTTACGAAAGCGCTGCCATTGGCTTGCTGTCCGGTGACGTCTACCGTCTGGCGGCCGCGCACCACCTGCCGCGCGCAGAAAAGCTCTGGGGGACGGGTCTTTCCCCGGATGACTTGCCACTGGTCGCTCGCGTCGTAAACGGGCGCGCGGCCGTCACCGTCGAAGACACGCATCAGTCGGACGAATGGGTGATAACCCAGGGCAATGACCGTATCCGTAGCTGGCTAGGCGTGCCGCTGCTGGTCAAAGACCGCACCATTGGCTTGTTGATGCTCAATCACACCTCCACGGGTTTCTATGACCAACGGGCCGCGAGGCTGGCCCTGGCCTTTGCTCAACACGCCGCCGTCGTTATCGACAATGCCCGTCTCTACGAACAAAGCCAGGCCAAGCTACACGAGCAGACACTGTTGTACGAAATGACGGCCGCTGTCTCTTCGGTCCTCGATGCGGGGCGTATGCTACGCTTTTTGGCCGAGCGGTTGGTAGAGGTGCTCGGCGTCACCAGCACACGCATCGCCACGCTGGCCGGCGAGACGCAAACCGCCACCGTGGTGGCTCAACATTGTAGCGCCAGCGCTCACGGGGCAGAGGAAACGAGTAGCACCGGGCAGGTTTATGACTTGACGCATTTTCCGGTCACGAGCGAGGCATTGCTGAACCGGCAGCCCCTGCTCGCCGTCACCGGTGAGGAACCAGATGAGTGGCGCAAAACGATGGCACAGCGGTCGGGGCAGACGATGCTGCTCCTACCCCTCGTCGCCCGCGACCGGGTGACCGGCTTTGTCGAGCTGTGGGACAGCCACAGCCAGCGTCGTTTTACCGAGACCGGAATCACGCTGGCGCAGACGCTCATCAACCAGACGGCGGTGGCCGTCGACAACGCCCGTCTCTTTGCCGAAACCCGGTGCCGCCTCAGCGAGCTAACCTTACTCTACGACATGGCCGTGGCGGCCGCTTCAACCAGGGACCTCGACGCCGTTTTAAAGAGCGTGGTCAAGACACTGCAGTTCCGAGTGTTAGAGGGGACCGTGGTCAGTGTGCTACTGCTAGACGAGGGAAAAAAGCAACTGCGCCTGCGCGCGCGCGCAGGCGACCTGGAGGGAGTAACCTGCCAAGAGTCAATACCGGCGAACGAGGGTATCTACGGCCAGGTGGTGCGCGACGGTCAACCGATCTTGATCAACGACACCCACCAGGCACCTGATCACGTCGGCTGTGGCCCTAACGTCCGTTCGATCTTGTGCGTGCCATTGGGGTGGGGGCAACGGGTCATTGGCGTACTCAACGTGCTCAGCGCCCAGGAAAATGCCTTCTCCAGCCACGACCGTCGCTTGCTGCGCACAATGTCCAGCAGTCTGGGGATCGCGATCGAGAACGTGCGCCTTTTCAACGAGCTAGAGCTCTCAGAAGAAGCGTTGATGCTGCGCAATCAGGCGCTGGAACGCGCCAATGACCGCTTACAAGAACTGGATCGGCTCAAGTCGGCCTTTATCGCTACCGTCAGCCACGAGCTGCGCACGCCGCTCAACGCCATCATTGGTTTCTCTGAGGTGTTGACTGACGGGTTAGCCGGCGAGTTGACACCCCTGGCACAGGAATACTTGGGCTACATCCACGACAGCGGCAAGCACTTGCTCAACCTGATCAACGACATCCTGGACCTGTCCAAGATTCAAGCCGGGCGTATGACCCTGCAGTTGGAACCGGTAGATGTGGTGGCGACAGCGAAAGAGGTGCAATCGACACTGGCATTGTTGATCACCCAAAAAGGTCAAACCTTTAGCATCGAGCAACAGGAACCATTGCCACCCATCGTCGCCGACCACTTTCGTCTGAAGCAGATTCTGCTCAACTTGGTAGGAAACGCCAACAAATTCACGCCAGAGGGGGGAGATATTTCAGTACGTGTGCTTTTAGTCGACCCCGCCGCTCTGCAGCTCGACGTCGTAGACAATGGTCCCGGCATTTCCCTGGAAGACCAGAGCCTGATCTTCGAAGAGTTTAGGCAGGCCCGCTCGGGCCAGTCACCAGGACAGGGGACAGGGTTAGGATTGGCCA
>CBFDAD010000189.1:0-4404 GCA_965602705.1 uncultured bacterium | reverse complement strand
GCTGCCGCCAACGGGCGTATTCTATCAGGGCTTCGGCCATCTCGACACTGTAGCCCAGCGGGGTGAGGCTGCTAATGACACCCATCGTCACCGGTCTCTCCCCAATCTCCTCACCGAACAGGATAGAGGCCATTTCTATCGTATGGCACGCCCCGGCTCCCCCCTCGACGCTGCCAATGAACGGCTTGTCCGAACGCACCATGCCGGCGTGCAACATGTGGAGGTAGGCCTCGTGAGCCGGCACATCCGACGGCCCGACCATCAGGTACCCCATCATGTCCATATTGGGCAACGCGTGGGCCAGTCGCGTCAGGTTGTGGTAATCCTCCAGAGTCGGCGCGCGCTTGCCAACCTCGGGGTCTATGAGAAACGGCGCGCCGTAGGCCGGCGCAAAGACCGGCTCACCATCGCCGATGGTCACGTTCCGCACAGGATTGCGGGCGTGGATGGTAAACTGCGCCGGGGCCGTTTCCACGGCTTTCATGACCTGGTCTTCGCTGAGGTAAACGAGGTGACTGTCGGTCTTGACCCCGTGTTTCTCAAAGACGGCAATCGCTTCGTCGCTGGGGAACCGAACGCCAACGTTGGCCAGCACCTTCATGCTGATGTTATGAATCTCTTCTACGTCAGTGGGTGAGAGAAACTCACTCCAGTTACGAAGCATAATGATCTCCCCTTTACCCACTCGTTAAACCGGCAACGTGGCTAAGACGAGTAAGGACAGATCTTGATCAGTACCTAAATGAAGGAGAGGGAGCTGTCGCATCACGCGACCAGCTCCCTCTCCTCGGAAGGTCCTGGACCAAGCAAAGACAGGTGTGACCTGACTTGGCGTGAGGTCAAGACAGCAATGCTCGATCGAAACATCCTGACCTCCTCGCCTCACAGTTGCGGGACAGCGCCGGACTCTCACCGGACTTCCCCTTTTAAATCCCCCTGGGGACACCTTTGCTGTTTTTAAGAGTACAACTTTTCAGAAACACCAAGGTCCAAGCGCCAACAAAAGATCACTTTTCGCGACCCGTGCGCCTGGAAGAACCGCGCCTATCCCTTTTTCATCTGGCGGAAGGCCTTGATGAAACGCATCGCGTAATCATCGCGACCCAAGGCCAGGTCGGCCGCCAGGACATAGGATCGCACGTGAGATGGATTCACAATCGGGCAATTCAACCCGTTCAAAATGCACATGGCGATAAACGCGCCATTGATGACGTCCCGCGCCGGCAGCCCGAAGGAGACGTTGCTGGCCCCCAACGTGATATTGACGCCCAACTCTTGCTTGACCAGGCGGATGGATTCGAGGGTCTTCCAGCCGGCCTGCGAGTCGGCGCCCATCGTCAGTGCCAGGCAGTCAATCGCAATGTCCTCAGGCGGGATGCCCAACGCCCCGGCCCGCTCGACGATCTTTTTGGCCACGGCCAGCCGCTGCTCCGCTTCCTCGGGGATGCCGTCGTCATCCATGCACAATCCGATGACAGCCGCGCCATACTCTGCCACCAACGGCAACACGCTCTCCAGACGCGCCTCCTCACCGTTGACAGAATTGATGATCGGCTTGCCCTCGGGCGCCAGCTCCTTGTGCACCGCCAGTGCCGCCGCCATGGCCTCGATGTCGGCGGTGTCAATGCAAAGCGGCACGTCCACGGTCTCCATCACCAGCTTGACGGCTCTAGGTAACAGATCGACTTCATCCACACCCGCCGCGCCGACATTGACGTCCAGCACGTCGGCCCCAACCTCCACCTGATCCAGAGCTAATTTGCGGACGATCTCTAGATCGCCTGCCACCAGCGCAGCCGACAGTTTCTTCTTGCCGGTCGGGTTGATTCGCTCGCCGATGATGACCGTCGGCCGATCATCACTGATGACGACCTTTTTACCCCTTCCTAAAAGTACGGTCTCCATGTTTTGGTACTAACCTCCTCGTTGGAATATTCAAGACTGACAACCGTGGTAGAGCAATTCAACAAAAAGTTAGAGACATCACCCAGACAGCCGCGCCACCCTGTAAAACTTTTGCGACGGGTTTTGATCCTGACCAGATGCTGCTCCAACGCTCACAAAACTGCCTTGATCTCCTGCTGGAATTGGGCGATGTGATGCTGGACCAGTGCTTCAGCCTGCTCACCATCCCCCGCTTTCAGCATTGCAACGATCTCTCTATGCTCCTCTATCGACTCGCGTACATCACGCATGCGGTCCAGCACCAGGTACCACAGACGCATACTCAGCGCATGGAGACGATCGAGACTGTCGGCCAGGAACTCATTGTCCGCAGCCTCGTACATCAACCTGTGTAGGTGTTCGTCAATAAACATCAGCGCTGGGCCGCTCTCATCCCCTTCTGGCACTCCACTGAGTTCATCGAGCAGCGCTTCCATCTGGGCTATCTGCCCCTCAGTGACCCTCGCAGCTGCCAGGCGGGCGCAAAAGCCCTCCAAGAGCATCCGCACCTCGAAGATTTTTTGCAGATCAGTAATGCTGATTTCGGCCACGAACATTCCGCGCCGTGGGGCAATGATCACCAGACCTTCGGCCGCCAACCGGTGTAACGATTCACGGATCGGCGTGCGACCCAAGCCCAGATCGTCCATCAGAGCCTGCTCGTCTATCACAGCGAGGGGCTCAAGCTCCAGGGTGATGATTTTTTCTTTGATAAGATGGTAGGCTTTCTCGCTGAGGCGCACGGGCGATCCTCTCGTAATGAAAGCAGTTTGTGGGGTTATTTATCGATAGAATATTTGTAATATATCCTTGATGTATTAGATTTTACCATATTGTGGCTGATTTGTCAAGAGGATCTTCGTGCGATCCTGGGTTTGGCACATCCACGTAACTACAGCAGCGGCGACATGCCGACGACGTACCACTTTACCGGGAAGTGGGAAGATGCTACAATTAGCGTAGCATCCCGGAGCGCAGCAGAATAGATGACCTGGCGACCAAGCTGATTGACGAGCCGCTCGCAGAGTATCGCAAGCTGAGCGGGGCCTATGGCAAATGGTAAATGGAATTTGTGACCTGGTCGTACTGTCGCTCGTCCTACTGGGTAGAACTAGAGGAGTTGGCCCCATCAACACGAACGATACTTTCGATACCCTATTCCGCCAGTACGAGGAGCCCATCTGCTCCTATCTGGCACGCTTTACCGGCGACCTGGCCCGCGCGCAAGAGCTGACCCAGGAGACCTTTTTACGAGCCTATCGGGCGCTGATCAAAGGCGAACGCTGGGACAACCCCCGGGCCTGGCTCTACCGCGTTGCCTCACGGCTGGCGACCGACGACTATCGCCGTCGCAAGCTGTTGCAATGGCTGCCTTTGCGCGCCGCGGACAGTAGCAGGGATGGGAGTAGGGGAGTTGAGGCGGCCACCGCCGAGCGGCTGGCCGTCCAGGCGGCGCTCAATCAGTTGCCACCCAAGTACCGCGTCCCACTGGTGCTTCACGTCTACGAGGGACGCACGGTGGCCGAGGTCGCCGAGACGCTGGGGCTTTCGATCAGCGCGGTCAAGATGCGCCTGAGCCGGGCACGGGAGATGTTTCGTCGGGCTTATCGAGAACAGGAAACGAGTAATGAACGAGTGCAAAGTTGTGCGTGATTTGTTGGCGTTGCGGTCCGATGACTGGAGCGCCGACGAGCACCGACAAGTTCAAGCTCACGTCGCCGGTTGTACCGATTGCGCCGCCCTGGCCCGCGCCTACGCCGAGCAGGATCAACTCATTCGCGCCGCGCCGCGCGCCCGCCTGACGCCGTCTCAGCGGGGTCAACTCCTCTCACGCGTCCAACGAGAAAGGAGACGACACGCCATGGGTATGAAACTATCGGCTGCCTTGAGCACTGCTATAGCCCTTGTGGCCCTCATCGCGTTGACCCTGGGGCTCTATACGCTCTTTCGGGGGAATGACGAATCGACCGTCGGCGTACCCGCTACTCCCTACCCCACCAAGGCCGACGAGGCACTCTGGGAATGGGTAGACGCCGCCTGGGACAAGGAGCTGGCCCACCAGACCACGACCATCTTGCAGCGCCAACTCTGGTGGGAAGGTGAAATCATCTTGTTCACTTACCAGGACCGCTTGCCCGATTCGGCTGATGGCGGGCGTCAAGAGGTGCTCGGTTGGGTCCTTGCCGAACCCGACCCGCTTGAACCGGACTGGACTATCACCATGTCCGGTAGTACCAGGGATGCGATTCGTTGGACGAGCGGCACCCCGGACTTTTTTTGGCTCACCGAGAAACAGGACAGCCAGGGCCGGACAATGAGCGTCATTTACGGGCTGTGGTTCGGGCGCGCAGAGAAACCGGAGACCCTGAAACTGACCTGGAATGGCGAGCCACTAGATGTTCCCCTGTACAACGATAGCTTTTTGTACGTCGCAGAGGCCAAGTGGGAAGAACGGCCCAT
>CBFDAD010000188.1:0-4419 GCA_965602705.1 uncultured bacterium | reverse complement strand
TCATCTCCGCGTAGTCAGGCCGGGTGACGCGCTACAACTCTTGAACGAAAGCGGGCTCGACCTGCCTTTCATCATCGTGTCAGGCACCATCGGCGAGGACGTCGCGGTGGCGGCGATGAGAAGCGGCGCGCACGACTATGTCATGAAGGATAAATTGGCCCGTCTGGTCCCGGCGGTTCGCCGGGAGCTGGGTGAGGCGCAGGTGCGTCTGGCCCGCCACAAGGCGGAGGCAGCGCTAAGGGAGTCCGAGCGCCAGTATCGCATCACCCTGGATTCGATGGGCGACGCGATTCACGTGGTTGACGCTGATCTGAGGTTGATTCTGGTCAATGGGGTTTTTGAACGTTGGAACAAGGTGTTGGGTTTAGAGACGGACGTCATCGGCCGCAACCTGTTTGAGATCTTTCCTTTCTTGCCGGAAGGGGTTCGGCAGGAATACCGTCGCGTGTTCGAAACAGGCACGACGCTGGTCACGCAGGAGACCAACGTCGTTTCAGGCAGGGAAGTCATCACCGAGACCCGCAAGATTCCGATTATCGAAGAGGGACGCGTTGACCGGGTGGTCACCGTTGTTCGCGACATCACGCAGGTCCAGCGGGCGGAGCAGGCCGTGCGTGACAGTGAGGCCCGGCAACGGGCGCTGCTCAGCGCGGTGCCTGACCTGATTTTCCAACTCAGTCGAGATGGGATTTATCTGGCCGTTGTCCCATCACCGATATTAGAACCGGTGGCACCTCCCGATGAACTGATTGGTTCAAGCGTGTGGGATGTGTTGCCACCAGAGGTGGCGGGGCGGCGCATCGATTGTATCGAGCGGGCCCTACAGACCGGTGAGGTCCAAATTCACGAGTATCAGTTGGTGCAGGGCGGTGAGGAAGTTCATTATGAGGCGCGAGTCGTCGCCAGCGGTGACGACAATGTTCTGACGATTGTGCGCGACATCACCGAACGGGTGCGCGCTGTGGAGGAAAAGGAACGATTTTTAAAGCGCACGCGACGCCAGCACGCTGCCCTGATCCGGCTGGCATCTCATCCAGCCCTGTCCGAAGGCCGTCTCGACAAAGCGCTGCGGGCCATCACGGAGGTGGCTGCAGAGACCTTGCATGTGGAGCGGGTCAACGTCTGTAAACTCTCCTCCGATGGCTTTAAGGTGCATTGCCTGGATTGCTTCACATGTTCTTCAGGCGAGCACACGGCTGAGCGGAGCTTTCCGTTAAGGCGCTTTCCACGCTACCGGGACGCGCTAGAGAACGATCGGGCGCTAGTGGTCGCGGACGTGATGGCTGACCCACGCACGGCCGAGTTGGCGGCTGACTTTTGGGTGCCCTTGGGCATCGGCGCTGCAATCAAGGTGCCGGTCCGCTTGCACGGCAAACTGGTGGGCGTGTTATGTCACGAACATGCGGGGACGCCTCGTGTCTGGCACTCTGACGAGGTTAACTTTGCGGTTCAATTGGCCGATCTGGTAGGCCAGGCGTTCCTGACGGCCGATCTGCGCCGCCGGGCCGACGAGCTGGTGGCGATCACCCGCGTCAGTCGCGAGATCACCTCTGTGACTGACGTGCAGCAGGTCTTTAATTCGATTGCCTTGCACGCCGCTGAACTCTCCCAGGCTGATGCCAGCGGGGTGTTCGCCTTTCGGCCCGATGGGCGTTTGCATATCGTGGCTGGTTACGGCGTGGGGGATGCATTTATCGCGGCGGCGAACGCCCAGGGGATATTAGTGGGGCAAGGCGCTATCGGCCGCGCCGTCGCGGAACGTCATCCGGTTCAGATCCTCGACACGCAAACCGAACCGGGCTACCCTTTTGGTCAACTGGCCGAGATGGGAAACATCCGCGGCTTGCTGGCCGTGCCGATGCTGCGGGACGAGGAGGTGATCGGCGGCATTGAGGTATGGCACCGGCAACCGCATCACTTTGCTCCAGAGGAGGTAGCCTGTCTGGAGGCGTTGGCACAACAGTGTGTCAATGCCGTTGAAAGCGCCCGGTTGTTCGAGGCGGAAGCGCGGCGTCGCCGTGAGGCTGAGACGCTGCGCACCGCGACCCAGGCGTTGAGCGCGACGCTTGACTTGCAGCGTGTTTTCGAGTTGATCCTGAGCCAATTGCAGCAGGTGGTACCTTATGACAGCGCCTCGGTTCAGCAACTAAAGGGCACGAACCTGCAACTTATTCTCATTGGCGGTCACGGTTTTCCAAATCTGGAGGAGCTGTTGGGAGTCAGTTTTGACATGACGGCCGCTGACAATCCCAACCGGGAGGTGGTCCGCACTCGAGCGCCGCTGATCCTGGCGGATGCACCGACCGAGTACGAAGCGTTTAAACGTGAGCCTCACAAACAGGCTGGCATCCGTTCGTGGCTGGGCGTGCCCTTGCTGTTTGGTGACCGGTTGATTGGGATGATTGCGTTGGACAAGCGTACGCCCGGCTTTTATACCCAGGAACATGCACGCCTGGCGTTGGCCTTTGCGGCGCAGGCGGCCATTGCTGTCGAAAACGCCCGGCTCTTTCAGGAAGAGCAGCAACGGCGGCGAGAAGCTGAGGTGCTGCGGGAGGCCAGTCTGGCGCTGGGTGCCATGCTAGAGGTTGACCAAGTGTTATCGCGACTACTGGATCAGATCTGCCGGGTTATTCCGTACACTGGCGCTAACGTGGCGTTTATCGAGAATGGGGTATCCCGCGTGATCCACCAGCAGGGATATGAGCAGGCCGGTGTAGGGAAGGCGATGGATGTCCCGTCTCTAGCGGTAGAAGAGACACCTACCCTGCAGCGCATGTTCAGAACCCATCGCCCCCACGTTGTCCGGGACACTCGAACTGATCCTGATTGGGTCTACAATGAAGCGAGTTCCTGGGTTCGCTCGTGGGTAGGTGCGCCCATCGTCGCACACAACGCGATGGTCGGTTTGTTCTCCCTGGATAGCGAGACGCCCAACTTTTACAACCAGGAAAACGCTGAATTGCTGGCGGCTTTTGCTACCCATGCCGCGATCGCTATTGAGAACACACAGATGTTCGCCGAGTTGACTCGCGCTCTGGAGCAACAGCGAGAACTGGACCGCCTTAAGGACCAGTTCATCCAAAACGTCTCCCACGAGCTGCGCACGCCGCTGGGCCTGATCCTGGGCTACGCCGCGCTTTTTGAAGAGGGTCAGTTGGGCGAGTTGCAGCCCGACCAACAAGAACCCATTGCCGTCATCGCCCGTCGCGCGCGTATGCTGAGAAAGCTGGTGGACGATCTCACCGCCATCCTGGAAACCGATACGCAAAAATCAAAACGCGAGCTGGTGGATTTGGCCGCTCTGGCCCATAGCATGTTGGCTGATTTTCGGGCTGCCGCAGAGCAGGCCGATCTGACGCTAACGTCCCAGATTGCGCCCGACTTGCCCCTCGTCTCCGGCGATCCCATTCATCTGCGCCGCGTGCTGGATAACTTGCTGGGCAACGCGCTCAAGTTCACCCCCGCCGGCGGCCAGATCGCCGTGCGTCTGGGATTGGAGGACCAAGACCTGGTTTTGGAGGTGGCTGATACCGGGGTTGGTATCCCCAGCGATCAATTGGAGCGCATCTTTGATCGTTTTTACCAGGTGGACGGCAGCATGAGCCGGCGCTACGGTGGATCCGGGTTGGGACTCGCGCTGGTCAAAGACATCGCCAAAGCCCACGGCGGGTCGGTGAGCGTCGAGAGCCAGCCGGGGCAAGGCAGTACGTTTAGGGTCAGTCTGCCCAGTGGGGCGTGAGGGGTTTAGCAGTCGCTTGTCGCCGGCGTCGCCTTATTTATGCCTGTTGCTACGGCCTCGTAGCGGGCCAGGACGAATAGCAGCGACGACAAGCGATTCAGGTAGCGCAATACCTGCGCGTTGTCGAGTTGTCCCTCGTGGAACAGGCGCGCGACCACGCGCTCGGCACGGCGGGTGATCGCGCGGGCCAGGTGGAGGGTCGCGTCGGCCAGCGTGTCACCGGGGATGATGAACTCTTGGGGGAGTTCGACCTTGGCTCCTAGGGCATCGATAGAACGTTCCAGTGCGGTGACGTCATCAGCGGTGGTCTTTTTGACGCGAGTGGCGACCGTGGGCGTAGCGGCTAATTCGGTCATAACCTGGCAGAGCTGGCGCTGGATGGCGAGAATGATCTCACGGCTGCGTTCGTCGCGGACGGTAGCCCGCGCCAATCCCAATGCCGAAGAGAGTTCGTCTAGCGTGCCATAAGCTTCCGGTCGAGGTGCATACTTGGGCACGCGTTCGTTCCCCAACAGGCTGGTGTAACCTTTGTCGCCTTTACGGGTATAGCACTTCATTGGGATCTTGTCTCCGGCAGGCTGACACCTTTGGCCCGTAGCGCTGCTAATCCTCGTTGTGCCACCGCGTTATCGGGGTTGATTTTGAGTATCTCCAACATACACTCCAGACGGTCCTGGTCG
>CBFDAD010000187.1:0-4431 GCA_965602705.1 uncultured bacterium | reverse complement strand
GGGATCAGCTCGACGTAGATGCTCGACATGGCGGCGGCTCCCTCCAGGTACTGGATGCGCCCCTTGACCCGCTCGATCTCGCCCTGCACCGGCTGCAACTCGCTGTAGACCGCTAGCGTCGCCTCGGTGTCCTCGGCCTCCTCCAGAAAGGTCAACAGCCGCGCCTCCGTCGCCTCCAGGTGGCGCAACTGCGCCTGCAGGTCGCTGTACTCCTCGGTCACGTCCTCGCCGGTGACGTTCTGCCGGCGCACTTCGAGCGCCCAGTCTCGGAACTGCGCCAGCGTGCTGTCCAACGCCTCGGCGGGCACCCGCACCGTCAGGCTGACCCGCGCCCCCTCGTCGTATTGGTTCAATTGCGACGTGACGACGTAACCACCCAGTTCACCCACCAACGTCGTGATCTGCTCCAGGGTCGCCTCCGTGTCCTTGACCACCAATTGCAGCTCTGCGCTGCGGACGATCAGGCGTTCGGCGCCGGGCGCCGGTTCCTGCGCGTCTGAGACCGCAGAAGCAGGCGCTTCAGCCACACGCTCCACAGCCAGCGAATCCGAGACCTGTGAAAAGGTCTCCGACTCGGCCCCACCACAGCCGGTCACCACCACCCCCAACAGTATGGTCCACACAACGAGCATTCGTCTCATTTTTCTACTCCTCAGCATTTTGTGATCTTCCCTTCGTTTTTTGTTGATCGACTCAGCGCCAGCCGGATTGACCCGGCGCTGCGATAAGCAGCCACCCTGCCACAATGTTAAAGCTATTCAGGCCAAAAGTCAAACAGATGTTTGACAAGATTAACAGTATCCACACGCTGAAACCCGCTGGAAAAATCTTAAATCCTGTCGAAAGGTTGGCTAGAGCCAGCAAGTACCTTTAGTATTAAAGACGCTGCGCGAGACCCGAGAGTTCCCACTTGTGAAGCGATTGCCCTAAATCTTGGGGAAAAGGGGTTGACGCCGCGCCATTCTTGTGCCATAATTTGTCTATGAAAAGTCTGGCTACCGACCGCGATCACCTGACCAGCCAGCTCTACGCCAATGAGGAGCCCCTGGCGATCCGCATTGCGACCCACCAACGCTACACCGTCCCCGCGCTTGACTTTGCCCGCTGGGTGCTCGACCTGATTCCCTGGCAGGGACACGAACGAGTGGCGGACGTGGGTTGCGGCAACGGCTCCTACATGGAGCCGGTCATCGAGCGCCTGGCCGACACAGGGCGCTACCTGGCCGGCGACCTTTCGCTGGGGATGCTGCGCGATCTGACCCGGGGATCATCCCAGGGACGTCGAACGCGAGCAAACGCCACCAATCTTGACGCAGCCGCGCTCCCCCTACCCAGTGGCTCCTGCGACGTGATCCTGGCCAACCACATGCTTTATCACGTCCCCGACGTTGAGCAGGCCGTGAACGAATGTCATCGCGTGCTCAGGGATGGCGGGCAGATGCTGGTCGCCACCAACAGCCAGACGACGATGGTCGAACTCGACGTTCTAATCCGTGAGGGGTACAACCGGCTGCAGGCCCCCTTTACCAGCTTGCCCGGCCGCGCCGCGTCGCACTTTTGCCTGGAGAACGGCCAGGACATCCTGTCGCGCGCTTTCAGCCAGGTCGAGCGGCACCTTCTCCACAGCGCGCTGGTCTTTTCCGAGCCAGCGCCGCTGCTGGCCTACATTGACTCGCTGCGACCCCGATACGAACCCGAGTTGCCCGCGGCTGTCGACTGGGATGATCTGCTGCAAGTCTGGCATGAATTAATCGCCGGTCACATTGCGCGGCACGACGAGTTTCACGTCAGCAAACTCAGCGGTGCCTTTGTCGCCGTCAAAGGCCATTCATCGGGACGGGACGCCGGGGGCCACCAGTGATCACTTTAAAGGGTGACGGATGAGAATAGCCGTCTCTTCGTGGAGCTTTCGCACCGCCCTAAATACGGGTGAGTTAAAGTTATCCCAGGTACCGGCCGCCTGTGCCGTGTTGGGCTTTGAGCTCGTCGAACTGAACGATTTTTTCCTACGTCCCAAAGGCCGCACGGGGCGCTTGCTGCCCACCCTGGTTCGCACCCATCCTCAGGAACGCCTCCCAGACCTGGGTCCGGTCAACCTGGGGGCGTTGGAAAGCAGGCTGCGCGCTGCACAAACACAATTGGTCTGCTTTACCGCCGAAAACGACTTTATGCCCGAAGAACCTCAGGCGCTGGAAGAGCAGATTCGTTACGTAAAGGCGGTGATCGGCGCGGCCCGTTACCTGGAGTGCAACATGGTGCGTCTCTGGCTCACCCGAGACCCTGTGCGCACAGCCGACGTACCCGCGCCGACGGTGGAGGCATTCCACCAGGTGGTCGAGACCGCCGCCAGGGCGGAGGTACGCCTGGCGTTGGAACACCGGCCAGGCCCACCGGAAGAGATTGAAGCCATCGTACGTGTCATCGAACAGATTCGCTCTTATCACCTGGGCGCCTGTCTCAATTTTGGTCATCTGCCGCCCAATGCCTGGCGGGTTGGGCTGACCCGGTTGGCACCCTATGCGATTCACGTTCACGCCAAGAGCCGCGCGTTCGACGAGGCCGGGGAAGAAAAGACCATCGCTTACCCGACCTGCCTGGCGACGCTCAAACACATCGGCTACCAGGGCAGCATCAGCATCGAGTACGAGGGCGCCGGGGACCCGCTGGAGAACATTCTTTCCACCAGGGCCCTGATTGAAAACCACTGGTAAGACCAACTTTAACGTCCCACGCGGCAGCACAGCAGGAGGCAATCTTTGCAGGATTTTACCGTCGACGAAGTAATCAGCGTCTGCATCTCCCGACAGATCAAGGACGGCGAGATTGTCGTTCAGGGTCTGGCAACGCCGCTGGTGGCGGCGGGATATCTGCTGGCCAAGCTGACCCACGCCCCGAGCTTGCTTTTCGCTTCGGCCATCGGCCAGGCGCTGTGTCAGGATTGGGCGCCCATCGGGCTAACCCGCGTCGAGACCCTGTGGTTGGACAAAGCCATGGTCAGTCTGGGCTTTGCTCGCTCGGCCACCGAGCTACTCCCCGTCTTTCGTCCCAAAGAGTTCTTTCGCCCGGCCCAGGTAGATCCCCACGGCAATTTCAACAACGTCGTTATCGGCAGCGACTACGCCCACCCTATGTTACGGTTGCCAGGCAGTGGCGGCATCCCCGACGTAACCACCTTTAGCGACAAAGTGTACCTTTATGTCCCGCGACACAGCCGCGCGGTCTTTGTCGACCAACTCGACTTTGTCAGCGGCCTGGGCCACAACCCCGCCCGCAAGGATGGCGCCGGGCCGCATTACCTGATCAGTAACTTGGGACAGTTTGATTTCGCCGCCGGGCGCTTGCGTTTGACCTCGCTCCATCCAGGCGTCAGCCTGGATAAAGTGCGCAAAAAGACCGGCTTTGCGCTAGAGACCACCCCGGACCTGAAGGAAACCCCTCCACCGACAGCCAAGGAGTTGCAACTATTGCGTGAGGTGATTGACCCCCTGGGCATACGCCGCTTAGAGACGCTTGGCGGTGGCGCCCGCAAGCGGCTCTTGCGCGAAATTCTGGAGAAAGAAGCACAACTCTAGCCCCGCACTCAAGAATGCGGGGCTACACATTTAAATGTTTAAAATATTTGTTTAGGAGGAACCAATGCACGGAAATGAACCCATGATTCGTGAGGTCGAGGACATTGGCTGGGAGAAACGACTGGCCAGCCGGACCGCGCGGATGAAAAGTTCCATCATCCGCGAGCTGCTTAAATTCACCCAGCAGCCCGACATCATCTCCTTCGCCGGTGGCATGCCGGCACCCGAGCTCTTCCCAGTGCGCGAGTTCAAGGAGGCCTGCCGTTACGTCCTGAACGAAGAGGCCGAAATCGCACTGCAATACAGCGCGACCGAAGGCTATCCGCCCTTGAAAGAGTGGCTGGCCGAAAAGATGTCCAAGTACAACATCTGGGTAGAGCCGGAAAACATCCTGACGGTAAATGGCTCTCAGCAGGCCCTGGACCTGATCGGCAAGGTTTTCATCGACCCCGAGAGCTGCGTCATTACCAGCGTCCCCACTTATTTGGGTGCCATACAAGCGTGGAACGCTTACCAGGCGAACTTTGTCACCGTGCCGCTAGACGACGACGGGATGTGTGTGGAAGAGTTGGAGGACCGCCTGAAATGCGGTGCACGTCCCTGCTTTGTCTACGTGCTACCCAATTTCCACAATCCGGCGGGTACCACTTTGCCGCTGGAGCGCCGGCAACGTTTGGCCGAGATCGCCCGCAAGCACGACCTCGTCATCATCGAAGACGACCCCTATGGCGAACTGCGTTTCGAGCGCGAGGACATCCTGCCGATCTTTTGCATGGCCCCCGAGCGAACCATCTACCTGAGCACCTTCTCGAAAACACTGGCCCCCGGCATCCGGCTGGCCTGGGTGGTCGCGCCCAAG
>CBFDAD010000186.1:0-4462 GCA_965602705.1 uncultured bacterium | reverse complement strand
GGTTGAAGCGGGCCGCCAGATGGGCCTCGGCGATGGCCATGCCCACTGCCGCGCTGATGCCCTGCCCCAGCGGCCCCGTGGTGGCCTCGACACCCGGCGTGAGATGGCCCTCGGGGTGACCGGGTGTTTTGCTGCCCCACTGCCGGAACGACTGCAGCTCGGA
Source organism: uncultured bacterium (assembly GCA_965602705.1). Lineage (GTDB taxonomy): Bacteria > Chloroflexota > Anaerolineae > S140-20 > S140-20 > CBFDAD01. The sequence goes on along the minus strand of CBFDAD010000186.1, from coordinate 4,299 downwards.
GAGGGGCAGATCATAGCCGGTGAGGTGCAACAATGCGTAGAGCAACGCCGAGCCGTGGCCTGCTGAGAGCACAAAGCGGTCGCGGTCGGCCCATTGCGGATGGGACGGGTTGTGACGAAGGTGCCGTGTCCAAAGCACATAAGCCATCGGCGCTGCTCCCAAGGGCAGACCCGGGTGGCCCGAGTTGGCTTTTTGAATGCTGTCGGCGGCCAGGAAACGGATTGTGTTGATGCTCAGTTGGTCTAGTTGGGACATTGAGTACTCCTTCCATCGAAATTCAGTATTTCAAAACTTTCAGCAGAAGCGGTTTCTTGCGCAGCGCCCCGCGGCAGGGCAGGGCGGGCATAACACCGCTTCGCGAGCGTGTCGTATGCGGCCCCTAAATTATAGCACTGAGTTGAAGCACCCGCACGGTCCTTGGGGGTGCGGGTATGTTCGGGCGTATTGCATCAAGTTCCTTGCCCACCACACTGTTGGAGCAACTGAGCGACCAGCGCTGTCCAGCCCGTCTGGTGACTGGCGCCGATGCCTGCGCCCGTCTCTGCGTGAAAATACTCGTAAAAGGGGACACAGTCCCGCCAATGCGGGTCGGTCTGAAAATACGTCTCATCGCCGAAAACCGGGCGACGCCCGCCGTTCGTATCGTCGCGCACAAAGATACGCGTAAGGCGACGGGAAATCTCGGTGGCCACTTTATCTAGCGTGGCCCAGTGACCGGAGCCCCACGCCAGGTCTGCTTTGAGTGCGTCGCCGTAGTAGCGATGGTATTTTTGCAGCGACTCGATCATCAAATAATTGACCGGGAACCAGATGGGGCCGCGCCAGTTCGAATTGCCACCGAACAGGGCAGTGCTCGACTCGGCCGGTTCGTAGTGGACCGTGTAGTGGCGGCCCTCTACGTCAAAGGCATAAGGGTGCTGGTCATGGTATTTGGAGAGCGCCCGCAGCCCATAGTCTGACAGAAACTCGTCAGGATCGAGCATGCGCTGCACCACCCGTTCCAACTGTGTCCGGTTGACGAGAGACAGCAGACGGCAGTTGCCTTGGCCGGGATCAGTCAGCGAGGCAATGTTCTTAACCAGGTGCGGCCGGTATTTGATGAACCACTCCATGCGTCGCCGAAAGTTGGGTAATAGGTCTAACAAATCCGGGTCCAGGATCGTTACTGCAAACAGTGGAATCAGGCCGACGAAGGAACGTATTTTGAGCGGGATAAACGTGCCGCTAGAGCAATGGAGCACATCGTAGAAAAAACCGTCCTCGGGGTCCCACAGGCTCACATCTTGTCCGCCCAAATGGTTGATGGCGCTGGCAATGTAAATAAAGTGCTCAAAGAACTTGGAGGCGACGTCCTCATAGGCTGGGTCGCCACGCGCCAGCTCTAGTGCGATGGTAAGCATGTTGAGGCAGTACATACCCATCCAGGCTGTGCCATCGGCTTGATCTATGTGACCGCCCGTCGGTAGTGGCGCGCTGCGATCAAAGACGCCGATGTTGTCGAGCCCCAGAAAGCCGCCCTGGAAGACGTTGTTGTCGTCGTGATCCTTGCGGTTGACCCACCAGGTAAAGTTGAGCAAAAGCTTGTGAAAGGCGCGTTTTAGAAAAGCCACGTCGGCGTGACCGGTGTTGTCGCGGGTGATCTGATACACCTGCCAGACCGCCCAGGCGTGGACGGGCGGGTTCACGTCGCCAAAAGCCCACTCATAGGCGGGTATCTGGCCGTTGGGGTGCATGTACCATTCGCGCAACATCAAAATCAGTTGCCGCTTGGCCCACTCGGGGTCAATCATGGCGATAGGAAGGGTGTGAAAGGCCAGGTCCCAGGCGGCGTACCAGGGATATTCCCACTTGTCCGGCATTGAGACGACGTCCAGGTTGTACAGGTGCTCCCAATCCCGATTGCGCCCACGCTTGCGAGACTCGGGCGGAGCGGGGGCGGTGGGGTCGCCCTTGAGCCACAGCTCGACGCTGTAATGGTAGAACTGTTTGGTCCACATCAACCCGGCAAAGGCCTGTCGCTGGACACGCCGTTCGTCCTCGGTCAAGTCAGGGCGTTGGATGGCCGCGTAGAACGCGTCCGCTTCCTGGATGCGCTGCTCGAATATGGCTTCAAACGCCCCAAAGGGGTCTTGTTGCGCGGTGTCCGTCAAGCGCACGCGCACTGTAAAAGTCGCGCCAGGCGCGACGGTTGCCTGCAAGTGCGCGGCGACCTTGGTGCCCCTGCGCTCCGGGTTCACCCGATCCGTCTGTCCGTGAACGACGGCAGCGTTGATGCTGTCCTTGACGAAGGGGTTGGCGTTGGTCCAGTTGAACAGACGCTCGTAGTTGGTGTCGTTTTCGGTAAAGAGCAGCGCCGGCTGCTGACCGTCCTGGCCCCTCACGTACCACCAGCGCTGGCCCAGGTGACGTTCCTTGACGCAAACCGTCGCTGTATCTGAAGCGCGCTGTTCGGCGGGACTTGCGGCAAGCAGCTCGGGCCGTGCCGGGTTATAGCCCCACGACCAGGTGTTACGACACCACAGGTGCGGGAGCACGTGGATCGGGGCCGGGTCGGGCCCGCGGTTGATAACCGAGATGCGGCACAGGATGTCCTCCTGGTCGGCCTTGGCGTATTCAACCCACACGTCAAAATAGCGGTTTTGCTCAAAGGCGTCGCGCAGCGCGTCTATCAGCTCAAACTCGGGTGCGTCGCGTCCCCGCCGCCGGTTTTCCTCGACCAGTGTGCGGTAAGGAAATGCAACCTGGGGGTACTTGTACAGCATCTTGGCGTAGGAATGAGTCGGTGTGCTGTCGAGGTAAAAGTAATATTCTTTGACGTCCTCGCCGTGGTTGCCCTGGTTGCCGGTCAAACCGAAGAGCCGTTCTTTCAGGATTGGGTCCCGCTCGTTCCACAGCGCGATGGCCAAACACAGGTTTTGGAAGCGGTTACAAAACCCGGCCAGACCATCTTCATTCCAGCGGTAGGCGCGGCTGCGGGCGTGATCGTGCGGAAAATACTCCCATGCTTCGCCGGTGACGCTATAGTCTTCGCGCACGGTGCCCCAGGCACGCTCGCTGAGGTAGGGGCCCCAATGCTTCCAGTCGGCCTTGCGTGCCTCTGAGTCAGCCAGCCGTCGGTGTTCGGCAGTCTGAGCTTGTGCCATGTTCCTCCCTGCTTTTCTACGAGCAAGTTGCTCGGTGACTCGTCAGCTTGGAGTGGGTGGAGACGCCCGCGCTCGAATCCGCTTGTCACACGGGAACAGCGGCGCCGTGCACGGCTCGGGCGGCGTCAGAAGCCAGGAACAGGATCACGTCGGCGATGGCCTCGGGTTTGGTCCAGCGGCTAAAGTCGGCATTGGGCATGGCCTCGCGATTCTGCGGCGTGTCGATGGTGCTAGGCAGGATGCAGTTGACGTTGATACCTTTCCTCTTCAGTTCGGCTGACATACTCTCCGTCAGGCGCATCACGGCGCTCTTGGAGGCGCTATAAGCGGCCATTTTCGCTCGCCCTTTGAGGGCGGCGAGCGTGGACACGTTGACGATTTTACCGGACCCTTGCTCCAGCATGTGGGGGATGACGGCCTTGCTGACGATCAGGACGGTGCGGGCGTTCAAGTTGAGCATAAAGTCCCACGCCTCTAATGGTGTCTCGTGGACAGGTGTCCCAGCGCGATAGCCGCCGGCGATGTTGGCTAGCACGTCAATCCGGCCGAAACGAGAGAGTGTTTCAGCTACCATCGACGCTACCCCATCGACGTCGGTCAGGTCTATCGAAGGGATCAATAGGTGGTCGGGTGAGCCGACCAGGTCGGGGAAACTGCGCGGCAGGCGGTCGGCAGCGCGGTCCACCAGGGCCAGTTTGGCACCTGCTGCTCGAAAAGCCTTGGCGACGGCGCTCCCCAGGTTGCCGGCTGCGCCGGTAACGATGACTGTGCGTTCTGAAAGGTCTGACATTTCACTCCTCCTGGCTGACCTCCTCGTAACCGTTGACTGAAACCAACAAATTGGAGCTTTAAATGCAGTCGAGACGCAAGCGGGCGGGAAGGTAAAGGTTGAAAGCTTGCTGATCAAATTATATACGTTCACTGGGGCGTTGTCCATTCCTGGGAGCTGGGATGTGTTAAAGCTCTGGGTCGATCTCCCTCAGGCAGGCTGGCGTAGAGGCAGCGTATGATGTAAAATAGGTTTGGCGCGTCTATGGCAATTAAATTTCTCGTCTGCCGCCAGGTGTATAACAGAGCCTGGCCAGGCGCGGGTTTTCCCCTAGAGTAAGGAGGTCTTGTCATGACTGCATCCTCTTGCGTCCACGTCGCTCGTTGG
>CBFDAD010000185.1:0-4470 GCA_965602705.1 uncultured bacterium | reverse complement strand
GCCCTATATCGCCTCCCACGGTGACTACGATTTCCAGGCGGCCATCGCCGCCTAAATCAGCAACGGCCGGGGCCGACCGGATCTCTGTAGTAGCCGCCGGGGGTGACGCGCCCGCTGCGTTGAGGTCAGCGACCGTCTGCCGCGACCAGACAACCGACCAGGCAGAACCGTTGTAGGCGACGACGTACAGCATACCGTCTTGACCGGCTGCCACGATCTCCTTGTAGCCGTCCCCGTTAAAGTCAGCCGTGGCCAGGGATGCCTCGGCGATCCGTTCTCCGCTCAACGAGATCGCCGTGGCGTTAGGTTCGGCGCTCGCATGGTTTGAGCCTATCATTGTGCCACCCAACGCGACAGCTAGCAAGAGGAAAAAGCCCAATAATGCATTTCGGTCGATCATTGATCTCTTTATCATCTTTTCTCTCCGTTCAAAGTTCGCATCTAAGTTGATTGCTACACGAAAATCCACTGCCGGACCACCTACGTTTACGCTTGCTTGACAACCTTCCTTAGGTATTGCGGAACCTCGCCAACAGTAGCAGCCCGGTCAAACCCGACCTTCTCTCAGTCTTACTATCGGGAAAAAAGCCCGTGACTTTAAACTCGTATCTCCGTCACAGGGGCACGTCGGCTGGCGAGGCGCACAGGAACGCTTGAACCTGACACTGATCCAGCGCGGCCCTGGCATCTAGCGGAGGTCGAAACTTGGCTGTGCCAGCATGACGGCACTATCAAAGCTTGACACACTGTATGATCATCTCAGCCCGGCCCACCCAGCCGATGGCCCGGCATTCAAAACCAAACTGTTTCAACTTTTGTTCGAGGGAATGCCGGGTATAGTGTGTGATGTGCTCATCGGCGTAACCACCAGGAGCCAGGTGACCGTAAAAGAACTCGATCGTGGGCCAGGTCAGGCTACCATAATCAGGTGTGCCAACGATTAAGCGACCACCTGGCTTGAGCAGACGGGCCATCTCTTCAAACAAGACGTCATCAGCCGGCAGATGCTCGATCACCTGCGAGCTGATGACACAGTCAAAGGACGCGTCGGGGAAAGGCAACGCAAAGACTGAACCAACCAGCGCCCGTGCTCCCAGACCGCGCACATAACGTATCTTCCCCATCTGCACATCTATGCCAACGGCGTCCTCCAGGTCTAGTAGAATACGGCTGGACCCACAACCGACGTCCAGCGTCCTGCCGGCACCCCTGGCAAAGCCTGTGATGATCTTGTGGCGCGTGCGTTGCCAATAGCGCTGGAGCGGAACGATACTGTCATGGGCACGGTAGTCATAGTCGGCCGAGTCTATCGAGTTGCGCAAGCGCCACATGCGCAGCAGCGTCTTGAGGTAAGCCCAGCCGAATTTTAACAGCTTGGCGTGAGACTTGCCACTGCGCCGTGCCTCGTACTGGAACGGCACCTCGGTAATGCGCCAGCCCTGAGCCTGCGCCTGAATCAGTATCTCCTCCAGGACGTCAAAATGGGTGCTTTGCAGTGGCATAGCGTGGAGCACAGTGGCTTTGTACAACCCACTCGACACGTCGCGAACGGAGAGTGACAGGCTGCGAGTAAAGACGACGTTCAAGATGCGGCTCAAGACACGCCGGAACCAGGGCATATCGGCCGCTCCGCCGGGGACGTAGCGCGAAGCGATGATCACCTCCGCCTCGCTGCGAGCGCTCCACATAGCCGGCAGGAAACTCGGCGAGTGCGACAGGTCGGCGTCCAGGGTCAAGATGTACTCTCCACGCGCCTGGGCAAAGCCATCTTGCAGGGCGCCGCCATATCCCGGCCTGTTTTGGGTGACAACTCGCGCCCCCAGTTCCTCGGCGACACGTGGCGTACCGTCGTGCGAATGACCGTCGACGACGATGACTTCATAGTCAGTGATGCCATCAGGAATCGCCGCCCTCAGAGCGGGTATCAATTTCGCGACGTTGTCCCGCTCATTCAAAGCCGGGACGACGATAGAAAGTTGCATTTGAGTCACTTTACCTCGCTTTTATATGCTTCAATATTTCTAAATACTGCCTTTCAATGTCGCGCCAATTGTAATGCCGGGCAACGTAGAGCGCGCCTTGTTTCCCCAGCCGGCTGCCAAGATCAAACTCAGCCAGCAAGCGTTCAAGGTTGACGGCGAACTCGGCATAGTTACGATAGCATAATCCCCCGCGGCTCCGCTCGCAATTCTCCCGTAGCACATCACACCACCCGTTGACCAACACCGGCGTCTCAACGCTCCAAGCTTCTAACATGACAATTGATAGGCTCTCGTAGCGCGAAGGGACAATGAGCACAGAGGCCGCAGCCATCCCATCGAATTTGTCGGTCTCCGACACGTACCCCAAAGAAACAATATCTGGATGCCGCGGAACGGGGATGACGGCCTTGCCCATCAAAACCAGTTTCAAGTCGCTGGGATGTTCTTGCTTAAAGTGAATAAAATGATCAAACAATTCTGGGCAGTTCTTGGCATTGTCAACGCGTCCGGCGTAAAGGATGAACCTTTGTCGTAGATCATATTTCTGTCGAAAGCGCTCACCATCCACTTCTGCAGGCACGTCAATCCCGATGCCTACTGTCGCGTTGGGGAGATAGCCATTGGCAAAAGTCCGTTCGACCAAGCGCCTTTCGGCCTCGGTGCTGTAGATGAGAAAGCGGGGCAGGTGAAAGAGGGGACGGAACAGATCAAGAAAAAGAAACGGTTCATCGTGGGCCGCCGGGACCAACGCCGACCTCTCCGGCACCAGTTGCAGGCCAAAGTAGGTGGTAGGATAAAGATAGGTGAAAAAGACAAATGCCTCAAAATCGTCTCGCTGGCGCTGAATAAAACTGAACAGAGGTGTGGAGAACGGCCCCTGCTGTCGCATCCACTCCAACTGGTCAAAATAGGGACGCTCGCCCGCGAGAATCCGCTGGGTCAAGCGGCGAAATCGCCGGGGATTGCGGGGGCGGTCCACGGGAAAGCGGTGAACGTGCACCCCGTTAATCCTTTCTGTGCCGGCCGGGTAATGATTTTTCCACCGCACATAGTCGAGGGCGCACGAGGTGACGACGTGAACCTCGTGATAGGGAGTCAGGTGCTCGGCCACGCGGCGGCAGAGCAACTCGGCGCCGCCGTTGACCTCCAGTCCGTAGCGTTGGACTACAAAAGCGATCTTGCCGTTAGCGAGTGTTGCCATCGCGCATCACCAGAGGCAAATAAAGCCAGGCTTCGTTGACGGTCAGCGTCACCGGGACAACAGACAGATCTGCGTCGGGGTCGTTACTGTGGATGGCAATGGCGGTGGCGTATGAACCATAGGCTTGTCGCGCCGAGTTAAAAACGACGTCAATAGCCTGCTGCCCACCCGGGCCAAGCGTGCCAGAGATGGGCGCCACCGCCAACCAGTCGGCCAGGGAGAAGGCGCGGGTCACCCAACCGCGCGCGGTCAGCCGCACGCTGTCGAATTGAACGGTCACCCGGGAATCGCCAGTCCAAAAAAACGACTGGGCGTGCAGACCATCAGTCATCTGCAGTGAGGCAGATTGACTATGCTTTACGTGGCTGTAAAAGGGATTGACCGTCGTCGTCCCAGCGAGAAAGCTGTGGTCAACCAGATATTCATAAGAACTGGGGTTCTGCTGCTCGCCTATCACCAGTACCAGTTGAATGGGGGCGTTGCGCTCGTACCCGCTCCCAGGGCTGGTGAGCGCATCCCAAAACTGGCCTTCCGGCAGGCTAACGTCCTCGTCGCTCAGATGTACCTCCAAGTCCCAGTTGATCCAATCGGCCAGGTTGACGCCGGTCGTTTGGAGTTCTATCTCTGTCACCCGGACCTCCGCCCCGGCGAACCAGGGATACACCTGTTCGGGGGATAGATAGTAATCCCAGAGCTTCAGGCCAGATGAATTGTCCCGATCAATGAAAAAGGCCTCATCCCACTGGAAAGTCACTTCGAAGGGTTGGGTATAGACCGACACCACCGCGTAGGTCAACGTCAGTCCTCCCTCGTTCGAGATGGTCAGGGTTTGGGTGAGCAGCCGGTCGAGAGGCAAGGTGGCAGACACAGTCGAGAGCGACAAACGGAGGTCCGGCGGGACGTGTACGACGGTGATTAACCCTGTTTCGGCGGTATGGCCCAGGCCATCGTCGGCGACGATGGTCCCCGCGCCGGTCGTGCTGGGGGAAAAACTAAAGCTGTCGCCAACACCCACCTGATACTCCAGCGTGCCCGCGGTGTGCCAGGAGGCCGAGACAGGACCGAGATAGTTGTCGCAACTATCGTACCCGACGGCATACACGGTCAGTACTTCGCCGAGGTAGAGGGTGCGGGTGACCACCCTGCTCCCGCTTTCGCCGGCTGCCTCTTGAATGACCAGACGGTACAACAGGCCGTCGCTCAAGCGGGTGGTGGCGCTGCGCTTGAGGAGGGTACGGGCGGTGGGATCGAGGTTGGCCTGAATTCGCGCTGTGTTAAGGATGTCAG
>CBFDAD010000184.1:0-4480 GCA_965602705.1 uncultured bacterium | reverse complement strand
CGAACGCATCGAGATCAGCAAACTGACGGAATTCTGTGATCGTAGTGAGCTGTTCGCCGCCGGCAACGGGCACGTGGGTCGCACGGCATAGCTCCGCATACGCCCACGGGTCGGTGTACGGCAGCGGTTCTTCAAACAGAAAAACGTCATAGGGTTCCAGAGCCCTCAGTACAGCGGCAGCGGTGCCCAGGTCCCAGGTCTCTTGGGGAGTCCGGAACCCCATGTGCCCGTCCATTAGAATCGTTATCTCCGGCCCAACGTGGCGGCGCAGCAACGCCAGCTTGGCCGCTTCCCTCTCAACCGCCGCACTACGGTGAACCACCGGAAGAGAGCGCCGATTTTCCATGTCAAAGTAGCCCGTCCCCACCTTGAAGGCCCGGAAACCAAGACTGAGATAAAAGTCAACTTTCTCAAGCAGACGCTCGGTCGGCCAGGCGCTGGGGCCACCCGTGGCATAGGCCAGCAAACGATCGTGGCAACGACCACCCAAGAGTTCATAGACGGGCAGGCCCAGCATCTTGCCCTTGAGATCCCACAGCGCGGCTTCGATAGCACTGAGCACAATGGGACCCAGGCCCACCCGCCCCCAGAACACACCACAGCGGGCCATGCGCTGATAGAGGGTGTGTACGTCGAGCGTCTCTGCGTTCAAAAGGATCGGCTTGTAAAAGTCCACAATTGCGGGAATCACTTCAGGAACAAAGTACCCGCCGTAGGTCTCCCCTAGACCCACGTGTGGCCCATCGGTGTGAATCTCCACAAAGGCAGCGCTGCGCAGTTGTCTCGCCGCGGCCAGGTAAGGGTCCTGAGTACTCGGACCGGTCAGCAGAACCGTCTTGACATCCGTAATACGCATTAGCAATGCTCCTTCCGCGCACAAGTCACCCGGCGGGTCTCCGACGGCACATGGAAAATCAAGAACTTGGCTCCGGGACCCAGTCTGGATACTTTTCGTGCAAAGTGCGCTCGCAAACCTGGTACTGCTCTTCGGTGAAACACTGATAGGGCGACAGCAAGCGTAGCGGCATCTGTATCCCACCTAGCCGTGCGATCATCTTGTCGTAAGCGCCATCAATCCGCCTTTCGGCCAAGAGTGCGCCAAAGACGTCAACGCTCAGGCGTTGGAAGTCGTGTTGCAACTGGAAGAGTTTTTCGACCTGCCCCACACGACCGGCCCGGAAATACTCCCATACCTTGTGAGGCGTCATCGGCCCGCGGGAGGCGAGCAACGAACACTCGCCGAACATGCAGCCGTGTGCAAAGTTCGCCTCACCGAGAAAATGCTGTAGCTCCGAGGAATGGCGCATCAAGTCAGCCGTCCCCGCCAATCCCCCGCCAGTGTTCTTGGTCGCGACGAGATTCGGCACAGCGTCGATCAAGCGCCGGTAGTCCATCCCGTCCAGCACACGTTTGGTGCGCGGCAGGTTATAGTGCAGAAACTGCGAGTCAGGAAACGCGCCGCACACATCCCTAAAGAACGTCATCAACTCGGCGTCGTTCAGTGCCCCCCAACAGGGCAGCGAAATCTGAAACGTGCGAAAGCCAACCTGGTAGGCAAATTCCAGCCGTTCGATGATATTGGCCGTGGACAGGCCAATCACTCCCACCATCGGGTGAATGTCTTCGCCGCGCGTTTCCTGATAAAAGACCCGGACAACTCCCTGAAAGCGAGCCGTGTCAACGGCATAACCTTCACCGGCCGTGCCAAATACGTACAGGCGCCTAAAGCCCCCCTTGAGGAGGATTTGAACTTGCTTGCGAAACACGTCCTCTATAAAGTTCTCGCTCTCGTCCCAGGGGACGACACAGGACACCAGAACAGATTGAGGATAACGCGCCATAGTTGCCCTCCTTTACCCGAGTTTACGACCTTTATGGGCGCGAAAAGTGACCCACCTGGTTCTTTGCCACCCGTCCTTCCGTGATGACCAACTTTACTTGCTGCATCGCCGCCATGTCACTCAACGGATCGCCATCCACGACGATGAGATCGGCCAGTTTCCCGGCCTCAACAGTGCCCAAATCACCCTCACGACCCATGCACTCGGCGGCCGTGGAGGTCGCCCCCTGAAGCACCAACATTGGCGGCAGGCCGATCTCAACCAGCAGCGCCATGTCCAAAGCCAGCGCCGCAATGCCGATGTCGGCATAGAGTTGGTCGGTACCCACGCCGATCTTGACCCCCATCTCGGCCGCACGCAACAGGGCCTTGGGCATGTTGTCCCAAATCCACTCGTGGCGTCGCACCTGATCCCTGGCCCGCGCCGCAAGCTGAGCCGGCGTGTTCGGGTCGGCGGCTCGCGCCTTGAAGCTTTCAAACTGTTTCTTGTAAATCAGTGCCGTCACGACCCAAAACGTCCCCTGCGCCAGCATCTGCTCAAGCTCGGCCTCGGTCACCAGACAGCCGTGCTCAATGCTGTCCACACCAGCGTTAAGCGCGTTGGTGATAGAAGGCGGATAGTTGACGTGAATGGCCACTTTGCGCCCCATGCGATGTGCCTGGTCTACCGCGGCGTGCAACTCTTCGACCGTCCACTCGTCCTGCAGCGCTGCGAGCTTGATGAAATCGGCCCCGGCCTTGATTTCCTCTCGAACGGCGTGCCGCGCCCCGGCGACGCCATCAAATTCCAGACCCAAACCTAGATTTTCGCTACCGTGGCCGCCCGTGGGTGCGATGAGCCGCCCAGATGCCAAAATGCGCGGGCCACGGATGAGTCCCTCACTTTGCGCCCACTGGAGATCAAACACGATGTGATCGCGGGACCCCGCATCACGCACCGTGGTGATACCGGCATCCAGAAGCTGTCCCATGTGCCAGGCACCGATCAGGGCGACGCGCGGATCAGTGTAGGTCAGCATACCACCAACAACTACGTCCGGGCGATAATAGTACCAGGTCAGGTGTAAATGGAGGTCGATCAGGCCTGGCAAGACCGTCCGGCCTGCCACGTCGAGAACCTGCGCATCAGGCGGTATGGGGACAGTGGCGCCCGACCCCACGGCTGCAAAGCGGCTTCCGTCTATCATGACGGTCGCATCAGACAACGGCGCCCCTCCGAGTCCATCGATTAGCCGGCAATTCGTGAGTGCAATCTTCATTCCTGATATTCTCCTTGAGAGTAACGACTTACGCCCCCGCCGGACCCAGCGCCGCACAGCTCTGCTGGGCAGGTGTTCTCAAATCGGGCGTTACCCCTACAGCCCCGGCAGGATCGTCTGGCTGAGCACGGCTGCCTTTTCGACGCGCTCCAAAACCGGCTTGTACGGCGTCCCAGGCACCCTCGATGGTGTAAACGTGCAATCATCGTTCAACGCTGTCTCCGGGCTGGCCAAGTCCTGACGGTAAAAGAAGCTGCTGGGGAACAAATCGTTGGGATACGTAAAATTATCGAGCGTCGCCAGCTCGATCGAGATGCCGGCGCCGATGCCACTCTCCAACATACCGCCCACCCAGCAGGGGATGCCGGCGTCACGCGCCATTTGGTGCAGCTTGACCGCTACCGAAAGACCACCCACGCGGCCCATCTTGATATTGAGGATCCGGCACGCCCCCAGCTTTAGTGCCCATTCAAAGGCACGCACCGACGTGATCGACTCATCCAGGCAAATCGGCGTCTCGATCTGTTTCTGCAGCTCAGCGTGCTCCAGCAGATCAGTGTGGTGCAGCGGCTGCTCGATCATCGCCAGCCCCAACTTGTCCACCTTTTTGAAAAAGTCGATGTCATCCAGCGTATATCCCGAGTTACAATCGATGTGAAAGACCTGCCCCGGAAAGGTGGCACGCACCGCCTGCAGCACCTCTAGATCCCAGGAGCCGGGCCGCACCTTGAGCTTGACCCGTTTGAAACCCCTGTCGACGGCCCCCTGAATCTTTTCCAGCAACATGTCGATCGAGTCCTGCACACCAAAGTCAGCCCCAGCGTCCACCCTTCTAAAAGTCCCTCCCAGCAGTTGGTGCAGGGGGCGGCCTTCCATGTTTGCCTTGAGCATCCACCAGGCGATCTCCGGGCCAGCCTTGGCGAACGGATTGCCCTTGATCCAGTTGTACGCGGCGAGCAGTTCGTGGGCGGTCTTTAAGTCCTGTCCCACCAGCACCGGTGCGATGAACTCGGAGATCACTTGATAGGCCGACATCGCAGTCTCTGGCGAGTAGGTTGGCGCCCTCAACGGCGTCGTCTCACCCCAGCCCTCGCACTCGCCCGACGTCATGCGCACCAGCACCGAATGCACATCGGCATCCTCGCCATAAGCTGTGCGCCAGGGATAAATCAGGGGCATGCTGACATGATAGACGTCAATGCGGTCAATCCTCACAGATGAGCCCTCCTCTGTCAGCGCAGCAACACTGTTTAGACACCAAGATACGCGACGATGTTGGCCAGGTGCATCACAAACTCGGCTGTGATCTCGATGTTGTCGGCGTACGAGTCCGGGACCACATAAGCCGGGTTAACGGCACCAAAATACTCAAAAAAACGAC
>CBFDAD010000183.1:0-4501 GCA_965602705.1 uncultured bacterium | reverse complement strand
AAGAGCTGGAGGAGGATCTGGCGGAGGTCATCGCCGGGTACGAGCCAGGCGCTCAGGTCACTCTGGAAATCAGGCGACCAGGGGAAGAATCTCAGGAGGTGAGCGTCAAATTGGACGTGCACCCTGAGCAAGAGGGGATGGCGTATCTGGGTGTGCGCTATCTTGCGTTACCTGGCCGGGAAGGGTTTGATTGGCAACCTTTTCATTCAGCACCCCTTGACCTTGAACGATTTCCTTTCCCGTCCGACGATCTTTTTGCGCAGGGATTGGTGATTCGACGCGTCGCCGAAGACAGCCCTGCCACCGAGGCCGGCTTGCAGGAGGGAGACGTGATCACGGCGATTGGCGGTGAGCTGCTTGGAGCGCCTCAGGATCTCGTCGATGCCGTAGCTGCGCGGGAGCCGGGCGATCGATTGACGCTGACAGTTTATGACCCCGGCGATGAAGAGGAGCGTGAGGTCGAGGTCAAGTTGGGCGAAAACCCCGAGGAAGAAGGGGCCGCTTACCTGGGTGTGAACATCGTTGGCTTTTTCCGCGGGTGGCGCTTGGAGGAGTGGGAAATGCCCCTTTGGCCCAAGTCGCTGGACCGGTTCCTTGAGAGGCTGCCCTTTGACTGGGAGGGTTGGGACGAATTGCCTTTCGACCCGGAAGATTGGGACGAACTGCCGTTCAACCTGGAAGATTGGGACGAACTGCCGTTCAACTTGGAAGATTGGGACGGTCCGCTTCCTTTCCACTTCCACTGGCGGCGGGGCCCGTCTCTGGATCGGCTCCCTTTTGACCTGCCCCGTTTCGAGTTCCGTCTGCCACCCGAGTTATTGGATGAGGAGCCCTGCTGCCCTGAAAATCAGCAGCTTTGATTGCAGTGAATGCAGTCGGTGGTCCTGGAGACAGCATTTGAAATGCTAAAATGATGCAGCGTACGCCAGGCGCAATGCGTAATCTGGGAGCAATCCCGTTACGCATTACGTTTTTACCGCGTGCTTTGCGCCAAGAGGAGAGTTCTGATTCAGCATGTTCCGTTCAATTCGCTGGCGGCTGGTAGCCAGTTACGTGCTTTTGGCTTTACTGACGGCCTGTTTAGTGGGCGTACTGGCTATGTCGCTGGTCAAGCGGTACGTAGAGCACCAGGCTGTGGAGGAAATGGAGGCCAACGCCGAGGCCGTGGCGCGCCAGGCTCTGTCCGTGATGTGGCCCATCCCGGAGTCGTCCGCGCTGCATCAACTGGCTCAAACGTCGGCCTTTTTGGGAAACGCGCGGGTCAGAATCCTGGACGATCGCCAACAGGCATTGGCAGACTCGGGGTCTCCTACGAACGTAAATCAGTTTATGTGGTTCATACCGCCAGTGGAGTTTGATTTCGAACCCGAGGATCAGCCCTGGATGATGTTAATGTCTTCTGACTGGCCTTCTGAAATCCGGTTCCCGCGAAATATCGTCTCCTTTTTCAGGGAACTGCCTCCTGGCACCCGGTGGACCATCGTGAGTAGAGTGGTCGGCGCGTGGGGAAGCCGTTTCAGTTTCGAGGAGAAAGAACTTCAAAGATGGTGGCCGTTTCCCCAGGCTGCCCTTGACACCCTTTGGTCTCAGGAATCGCTCATTGAGCGGTCAACGCCTCGTTCGGATCGCGTGGTTACCGTGCCCATTGGCGAGATAGATGACCCAATGGGTTATGTTGAGTTGAGCAGTGGGCTAGATTTTGGTGCGGAGGCGTTAGCGACCACTCGCCAGGCTTTTTTGCTCGCCGCGGGCGCGGCGATGACCCTGGCAGTCATTGTTGGCTTGCTGATCAGCCACGGATTGACGGCGCCGCTTCGTAGCCTGGCGGCAGCGGCCAGCCAGATGGGTAATGATTTGTCCACCCGTGCCCCGGTGCGCGCCAAAGATGAGATTGGACAGTTGGCCCAGCAGTTCAACCAGATGGCTGAGCGCCTGGAAGCCAGCTTTTCCGAATTGGCTGCCGAGCGGGACGCCTTGCGTTGCTTCATCGCCGACGCCTCCCACCAACTGCGTACACCGATCACCGCTTTGAAGAATTTCAATGAACTCTTGCAAGGCGCGGCGGCCGACGACCCTGCCGCCAGCGTCGAATTCCTGACCGAAAGCGCGGTTCAACTGAACCGGCTGGAGTGGATCACGCACAACTTGCTAGATCTGTCGCGGCTTGATGCTGGGTTGGCGGCCTTGGACCTGTCCAACCACGACGCAGGTGAGCTGGTCGAGTCAGCCGCTGCACCGTTCAAGGTGTTGGCGCAAGAAAAGGGTGTCGCTTTTTCGATTAACCCGCCAGCCTCTCCCCTGGAACTGAAATGCGACCGTGCCCGGGTCGAACTGGCGCTGTCAAACCTGTTGGATAATGCTTTCAAGTTCACACCCGTGGGCGGTCGTGTGGCAATTGGCGCCGGTAGGGGCCAATCTCGCTTTGACCAGGGCGAGAGCGTAGAGTTGTGGGTTCAGGACAGCGGCCCCGGCATTGATCCAGCCGACCAGCCGCGTATCTTTGAGCGATTCTATCAAGGGCGGGGGAGACACACTGAGGGCTGCGGTCTGGGTCTGGCTATCGTGCAAAGCGTGGTTCAGGCCCACGGTGGGCGCATCCGGGTGGAGAGTGAGCCGGGCACAGGGAGTCGTTTTGTGATAGACCTGCCGCTGTAGAGTGATAATCGAAGACAGACGCGCAGAGACCTGTGGGGTTCTGGACCTCAGAGGTCTTTTGGTTGTGGTGATCAAGTTTGACAATCATGCTGGCTTGGCTTATACTTGGACGACACTGTAGTTTTCTCGATGGATGGTTCACGTACAACTGGCTTGGAAAAGGCATGGCAGAGCAATCGCAGAGCAAACCGCCTGATCCCCAAAACGCGGACGAAGCGCGAGACTTGCGCAATACACTCTTGTTTGGCGGCCTTGGCGTCCTGAGTTTTGGAGTGATGATTCTGGCCTCGGGACCGGTGTTGCAAATCCCTCCGCTGGAGACTTCTTTGGCGGCCTTGTCCGGTGCTGCCGTCACTCTGGGGGGCTTGTTGGCTCTGCAACTAAACTGGCCGGTGCGACGGGTGGCATGGGGGGTGTTGGTGGCCTACGCGGTCGTCGTCTCACTGGCCGTGCACTATACTGGTGGACCGCTGACGCCCATGCCCGCGCTGTATTTGCTGGTTGTCGTGGCGTCCTCGTTCCTATTGGACCGGCCTGGCGCGACCGTCATCGCGGCGATAAGTGCGGTGTGCTATGCCATTATGCTCTTTCTCGAGTACTCCGGGTGTCTGTCCATGGTGCCAATCTGGCGTCTGACCTTTGATCCGCAGGGGCGTGGTCAACTGCTCATCGTCAATTGGCTGGTGGTTTCCATCGCTGCAGTGCTTACCGCGCAATTGGCTGGTAGACTGGCGGAGCGCTTGAAAGGGACCAATGTACGATTGCGCGAATCTGAGCGGCTGCGCGAAAATCTGACCCAGATGATCGTTCATGACATGCGCAACCCGCTCGTGGCGTTGATGGGTTGGCTAGACCTTTTTCAGTCAAATAAAATGACGGAGGCAGATGGTGTCCAAGTCCTCTTGCTAGAAAATGCGCGCCGCAGCGGTCAAGTGCTGTTGGATATGGTCAGCGAGTTGCTGGACATCAGTAAAATGGAGGCTGGCAGGCTAAACTTGAAGCTCGAAGCGGTGGATTTATGTGAGTTGATCGCTGAAAACATTGATTCGGTGCGCGCTGTGACTGAAATAGAGGAGCTGGAGGTCCGCGTTGAATATTGCGAGGATAGGGCCATAGTCGCATGTGATCGTCACCTCATCAGCCGCGTATTGTCCAACTTGCTCTCCAACGCCATTAAACATACGCCGTTAGGGGGGACCATCACCCTGGCGGCACGCCGCCAGGGTGATGGTGTCCAGGTCAGCGTGGCTGACAATGGCATTGGTATACCTCTTGAGTATCAGCAACGCATTTTTGAAAAGTTCGCACAGGCACAGCTTCTTGGCCGTGAACGGCGCGGCACCGGCTTGGGTCTGACGTTTTGCAAGATGGCAGTGGAAGCGCATGGTGGCCGAATTTGGGTCGAAAGCCAGGTGGGCGAGGGCAGCACATTTTTATTCACTTTACCCGCCGGTCAGTTACCTGGTAACAGATAAGAGTTTCTCCTCAATGCCCAGTGCGTCACCCACTGCGATTTTCTGATATGCGCAGGTACTTTCGATGAAGCGCGCCTACTTTCGATTTTACGCCGAGTTGAACGATTTTCTCCCTCTAGCCAGAAGACAGGTCGGCTTTGTCCATTCCTTCGAGGGGCGTGTCTCGATCAAGGATACGATCGAATCCTTGGGCGTGCCCCATACAGAGGTTGATTTGATCTTGGTAAACGGCGAGTCGGTGGATTTTTCTTACCTGGTGCAGGAGGGTGATCGGGTCAGCGTCTATCCCATCTTTGAGTCGATTGATATCACACCGCTGGTACGCGTGCGGCCCCGACCGCTGCGTGAGCCCCGCTTTGTCCTGGACACTC
>CBFDAD010000182.1:0-4504 GCA_965602705.1 uncultured bacterium | reverse complement strand
GCCCTGGCCGTCAAAGCTGAAAACTTGTCCGCCCTGCGCCGGTAGACGCAAGACCTGGTAAGCGTAGCTCAACCCCCGGCGGGCGTCTCGTTCTCGCTTAATCGCCCGCAGAAAGGCGCTGCCCCAGGTCTGGTTATCCAGATAAGGCTGCCACCAGTTCCGACCGCCCTTAAAGCGCCCCAGCGTATCGTCCCAGTAAAAAGTCAGCAAGCAATGCTTCAGTCGCTCGGCCTCGTCCCGATAGTCTGGACCGGCGGCCTGTAGCGCCCACCAGGCGTCTATTGTCCCTTCGGTGTGGTCAATGACCAGGCAGCCATCGGGGGCCATGCGCGTCGCGAGCCAGGTCGCGCCGTTCTCCATCGCGCTGCGTGCCTGAGGGTGAGTCCCGCCCAGGGCTAGATAGCGGCTCAAGGCATAGACGGCCCAGGCGATATCGCCCTCCCACTTGTGGCAGTGCACGCACGCCGAGCCGTGGGTGTCCTGGCAGTCGTAGCTCTTGAACCAGGACCCGTCAGCGTTCTGCGCCTGGGCCAACGCCCCGACGAGTGCATCTGCCTGTGTCCACATCCGCACGTGGCTAAAGACGATCAGCGCCAGGGCCTGGTCGTAGGTATGGGCGGTACAGAGGGTCTCGTTTTCCCACGATTTGAGCAACCCGCTCCCTTGCTGCTGTGAGGCCAGCCACTGGGCGGCCGCGGTGGACGCGACCGTGTTGGTCGTGGGGGTTGAAAAATCCGTCGGGACGGTGCGCGAGATGACGTTGTAGGTGTTCAAGTTGTCTATGGCGAGGCGGCCGCTCGCGCCGCTATCGTCGTCGCCGTCTTTGACCACGGAAATGAAAAAAGCGACCACCTGGCTGGGATCAAAGGTGGTGCCCGCTGCCCACGGGTTAAGAAAGTTGAAAGGTACGACCAGTTGGCCCCACCAATCCCGGTGTGTGACGTGGTGATAGCCGCGCCCAAAAATGCGTTGCGTGGTTGTAACTTGATCAATCAGCCCGATTTCCAGGGAGTTAGCTGCAGCGGGATCGCCGCGCCAATCGAAACGCAGGTGATCAAAAGCCGACAAATCGAGGGGCGGGTCAAAGTTGCAGCGGATTTGAGCCCAATTACGATCTGAAGCGCCCAGGTCGTAGCTCAACTGGAGCGCTGTGTTGGTGTAGCCGGGGATGGCTTTGACCGTGCCTGTGACGGTCTGGCTGGTGCTATAGACAAAGTGACAATCATAGTCGTCTTTGAAATCGAGAAAAGTCAGACCGTCGCGCAGGCTCAGGTCGGCCCACAGCTCTGGGGGCTCGTCCTGCGCCAGCAGCCAATAGCCCACCTGATTGTGCTCTCCCGCCGTCCAGGACTGCGAGTCCGGACTGTCGTCGTGCAGCCACAAGCCGACGTTGTCCTCGTCGGGATTGGTGGTGGCGCTGATCCAACCTTGCGGGGTGAGGGTGTGGTCGTCCGGTAGGGCATCCAGGGCGATACGCACGTTGGGTGTGTTTCCCTGCCAGCTCTCGTCGTCGGTGTGAAACGTGTCGAGCCAGGTGCTGCCCAAGGGAAGGGTCGTACTGAAGACAAAGGCCGAGGGCGTCACAGCGGTGAACGCAACCTGATGCCGTATCAAGTCATTCCCGATAAAGCGGGTCGCGTTGCTATCGTGGCAGTCGGTGTGACCTCCATCGCAGACGCCGCCTTCGTCGATGAACATGGACGAGACCTGCACCAGCTTGAAGCCTTGAACCTCTGCGTGACGGGTGGGATCAATGGTGACGTTAGCAGTCGCGGTGTAGGTCTGCAAGACGTGGAGTCGGGTTTGGCGGTCGCGCGGTGGAGGCAACGTTAGTTCGTAGAGGACGTCAAAGTCTTGGTTAGTGCCCCGGGCCTGCATCCGCAGCGGGCCGGTGGGTAACCAGGCAGTGTCAAGCGCCAGGCGGGTGAGCTGGGGGTTGTGGTGATACGCCATCGCGCCGGACCAGTAGGCCGGTCCCAGGACGAAAGAGCTGCCGAAGGGAATGGACGGCGATGGGTTGGCGTTTTGCTTCAGACGCACAAAGCCGGAGGCGTACAACACGGCCACGGTCGGCTGGCTTGCACCGTCGTCAGTGAGATGCGCGATTTCCAGACGGGCGGCAAGGTTGGCTTGTTCTACCCCATTGAGCCAGACTGCCATTGTGGCGGGGATGTTGGGATCGGCGGGGCAGAAAGAGATCGTCCAGGCTGTGTCTTGATAGATTGGCGAGCACTCCTGAGCCGAGGAATCTACTTCTATGCGTAAAAATCCCAACAATACGACGACTGTCAGGCTCAAGCTCATGGCTATGGCGGGTGACAACCTGCGCAGCGCAGGTCTTAAAGCTGCCATTGGTTTTTCTCTTCTGTTGGATCGTGAGGCTCGCTACTGGCGCGTCACAGAAACGTTGGCTTTTTGGTCAATTCCCTGGGGGAGTTGAATAAAAAGATAGCCAGGAAAGTGGCCGGTTTCGCACCCTATTTGCTCTCTTTGCTTGAAAGTTGTGTGAGCCTCTTCGTTGGCCAGGACGACAACGATGTCGAAGGGCTTTCCCACGTCGCCGTCTCCACCGACGGTGATTCCAGCCTCCCACAGACCATCGCTTTGGATGGTGTTGATCCCTTCGCAGGCGTTGGTGGATTGTGGGTAGTAGTGACCATCAGGCGCATAGGTCAATACCCAGATGTGATCGGTCACATCGGTATAAATGCCGCTCACCGTGAGGCTCTGAGAAACAACCTCTCCCTTGTTGATGCCGTCCAAGGTAACTTGACCGGGCAATTTGACGTTGGAAATGTCGGGGGAAGGCGAGCTTCCTTCGCTTCCTCGCTTGACGGTGATGCGCTGATGTTCGGTGAGGCCATCAGGCAGTTCGTCTCGACGAAAGCCGGGATAGTTGCCCTGTTGGCACCAGGTCTGCAATGTCTGAGATACGAAGCGACTGGCGTTATCATCAGCCGTGAACACTATGATTTCAAACAGTCTCCCAAC
The DNA here is from genome assembly GCA_965602705.1 of uncultured bacterium. Lineage (GTDB taxonomy): Bacteria > Chloroflexota > Anaerolineae > S140-20 > S140-20 > CBFDAD01. The sequence goes on along the minus strand of CBFDAD010000182.1, from coordinate 1,513 downwards.
GTCGCCAGAACCGCCTACACCGACCCGCACCTCCCAGAGACCGTTGACTTTGGCCGTGCCTTCACCGGCGCAAGCGTTCAAAGATTGCGGCCAGAGGTTATCGCCCGGTGGGCCTACCATAACCCAGATATCGTCTGTGATTTGTGACGTGTACCCACCTCGGAGGCTGAATGTTTGGGAAACGATGTCTCTACTTTTGACGTTTAACGCATACGCTGCAAGTATGCTAACACAATATTTCTCGGCGTGCGCTTTTTCCCATTCTAACACGATCCGGTTTACGTCTTGAGGCTCAGACAAGATTACTTCCAACCATTGTGGATCAAACCACTCGCTGGCCCAACGTGTGTTCGTATCGCCGTCGGTCGCCTTTTCGGCAAAGCACTCCGTGCAGTGGACGTCATTCTGCGCTGAAGAGGCAATAGCCGCTGCGCGCGCGATTAGGTTAGTGTCACCGGTCTCAGGGCCATAGGCTTCTACTCCCAACAGTGAGTACCCGAATTCTGTTGCTCTCTGCTGCATATCAATGCGAAGCTGGGCAATGGCACGTGGTGGATCTACCGCAAAGGCTTCAATGCCGCCGCTGCCACTATCTGTACAGTAGATGCCTGACTCGTTAATAGTTTTTGTGGGGCGAGGCGTGGCAGTTGGTAAAGGTGTGTCAGTTGGTGTAGGTGCCGACGTAGGTGATGAGGAAGGGGTCTCAATCGGTGTAGAAGTTGGAGTGTTCTTTGGCACGGACGTTGGAGTGACCGTCGGATTGAGAGTTTGCGTAGGCGTAGGGCCGATGACGGATATTTGAACCTGTTGAGTTGCTGTACCTTGACCATCGCTGACGGTCACAGTCACTCTGTCCAATCCGCTTGTGTCTGGTGCGATGTACACGATCGTATCAACTTGTGCACCAGCAGGTACAGTACCTCTCTGTGCTTCCCAGTAGTATACTATACTGTCACTTTCTGGGTCAGTAGCAATTGCCGTGATTGAAGCTCGTCCACCAACGGGCACGGTAGCCGGCTGAATGATGATGTTACCTTGAATGACTGGGGGCTGGTTTTTTGGCTTGCCACAGCCCCCAAGCGCTAGCACCGCTCCTGCTGCAAGGAATACTCCTGTAATTACTTGAACTATTGGGTATTTTGCCATCTTGAGTTGCCTCCTTCGAACACTGCTTCACAAAGTCTTTAAAGCGAAAAATTCAGGGCGGCGGCTATTGTCCCGGGGCATCATCAGCAAGTACTGAGAGCCTGATTTCTTGAGATACTGAGGCTTTGCCATCAGTAACCGTGACTTTAATTGTATCCAATCCACCGCTTGCGGGCGCCGTGTAAGTGATAGTGTAGCCTTGTGCCCCGATTGGCACAGTTCCCCGCTGTGCTTCCCAGTAATAGGCTAGATTGTCACCGTCAGCGTCAGTGGCTATCGCCGTCAAGGTAGCTTGATGGCCTACAAGCAGAGTGGACGGCGATGCTACTATTTTCTGGATAGATGGGGAGTGATTTGTGTCATTACT
>CBFDAD010000181.1:0-4504 GCA_965602705.1 uncultured bacterium | reverse complement strand
GGTCCAAGGAGCTTCTTGACTTGCGACTGCAGCGGACTATAATCAGTGGGACGCAGTTGCCATTTACATTAGACCGCACCTGACGATTTGGGCCACCGGACCCGTCTGGTGGTTAGAAGGGATATGACCTATGCGCATCGGGTTTGATGCCCGGCTAGTCTATTATCAGCAGGCTGGTATCGGGCAATACATTCTACAACTGATACAGGGGCTGGCCCGTTTGCCGTCCTCTCACGAGCTATGGGTCTTTCGCAGTCGCAAAGCACCGCCTTTGCGGTTACCCAATCACGTGCGACAGGTGGGACTCTGGACGCCGAGCCACCACCGCTTTGAGAGCATCGCGCTGTTCGTCGAACTTTTCGGGAAACAGTTGGCGCTGTTACACAGCCCCGACTTTATTCCCCCCTTTTATGGGCATTTTCGCTCGGTCATCACGATCCATGACTTGAATTTCATCCACTTTCCCGAGTTTCTCACCCCCGAGAGCGCCCGCTACTATGAGCAAATCCGCCGGGCCGTCAAGCGCGCCCGGCACATCATCGCCGATTCGAACTGGACCAGGGAAGACGTGATAGATCAATTGGGGGTTCCACCGGAACGCGTGACTACGGTCCATCTAGCGGCTAACCCGGTCTACCGGCCGATCACTGACCAGCAGGAGATACGCGGGGCGGTGATGCGCTATGGGCTGCCGTCCGACTTTATCATCTTTGTCGGCACCCTGGAACCACGTAAGAACGTGCCAACGCTGCTGAAAGCGCTCAGGCAATTGCGTAACAGGGGTTTCGACATTCATCTGGCCATCGTCGGCCGCAAAGGCTGGCTTTACGAAGAAGTGTTTTCTACACTGACCGATCTGAGCCTGGCCGACTATGTGCACTTTTTGGAGAACGTTTCCAACGAGGATTTGGCCCGGCTGTACAACGCGGCGCGCTGCCTGGCACTCCCATCCCATTACGAGGGTTTTGGGTTGCCCCCCTTGGAGGCCATGGCCTGTGGTACACCGGTCGTCGTCTCTGACCGCGCCTCGCTGCCCGAAGTGGTGGGCGAGGCGGGCTTGCTCGTCGCCCCCGACGATCCCGAAGCCCTGAGCGAGGCCCTGGGCCGGGTCATCGACGACAGCGAGCTGCGCTCCTCGCTGCGCCAGCGCGGGTTAGTCCGGGCCGGCGAGTTCTCCTGGGCCAGAGCCGCCCACCAGACGATGGAAATCTATGAGCAAGTGTTGAAAGCGTGACAGCGAAGCAATGAATGACCCGGCGAGTGCTTACACCTTATGCGCATTCTCTTTCTAACTCCGCAGCTACCTTATCCTCCCCATCAGGGGACTACTATACGAAACTACGGGCTAATTCGGGGACTGGCTCAGCATAAGCAGCACCAAGTCTCTCTACTGTCGTTCCACGAGCCTGAGCAACCCGGCGGGCGTTCAGAACCGTCTTTGGACGTCGCCCACCCGTTGCTGGGGTTGTGCCAGCGCGTGGAGACAGTTCCTTCGCCGCCCCCGCGCCGCACGATGCGACGCGCCATCGACACCGTCACTCACCCCCTACCCGATATGGCACTGCGTCTGGCTTCGCCCGCATTTGCCCAGCGACTGGCGGACTGGCTGGAGCGGGAGCCCTTTGACGTGGTCCACGTCGAGGGGATCGAAATGACGCCCTATCTTGACCTGTTGCTAAAGTCCGAGCCAAATCAACACCCCCCCCTCGTCATCTTTGACGATCACAACTGCGAGTACATGCTGCAAAAGCGCTACGCTCAAATTGACGCCCGCATCCCAAGACGATGGGCGGGCGCGCTCTATTCACTGGTGCAATGGCAAAAGCTGCGCTCTTACGAAGCCAGTGTCTGTCGCCGTGCCCATCACGTTCTGGCCGTCTCCCAAGCCGACGCTCGAGCGTTGCGACGGTTGGTTCCTGGGCTGGACGTGACGGTGATCCCCAACGGCATCGACACCGACCAATATCAACCCGCCCCCAGGGCCCAGAAACCGACCCTGGTCTTTACGGGCAAGATGGACTTTCGACCCAACGTGGACGCCGTGCGCTGGTTTGCCGACGCAATCTGGCCCCGAGTGTTGGCTGAGGTGCCTGGGGCGCATTTTTACGTCGTGGGACAACGCCCGCATCCTCAGATCGAGAATCTGAGTGCGGACCCATCGGTAACACTGACCGGCTGGGTCGAAGACGTACGACCGTACATCACTCAGGCAGCGGTATATGTCGCCCCGTTACGAATGGGCAGCGGCACCCGGCTCAAGCTGCTGGAGGCAATGGCGCTGGGCAAGGCGATTGTCAGCACGCGGTTGGGGGCCGAAGGTCTTACCGGCCTGGACGAGGACAAAGTTGCCGACCGGGGGGAGTTGGTGGCAGTAGATGACAACGACCCGGCCGCCTTTGCCGAGGCCGTCGTGGCGCTGTTGCGCGACCCGGACCGCCGCGCTGCACTGGCCGTCGCAGCCCGCGCCTTTGTCAAGGCCCACTACGACTGGCGCGTCATCATCCCTCGCGTGGAAACGTTGTATGCGCGCCGTTGACGAATCCTTCCGGTTGCACTGCAGAGCGTGAGACACAATGACCCGTAGGCCACGCCAACGCTTGCGCCTGGCGCTCCTGCGCGCCTTTACGCGGCTGGCGCCCGCCCCTGACCCGCACCGGCCGCCTTCCGCGCCTCAAGCTGCTCGCATACTCGTCATTCGTCCTGATCACCTGGGTGACCTGCTTTTCACCACACCCGCCTTGCGCGCCCTGCGCCAGCGCTACCGGGATGCGCAGATCACAGCGCTCGTCGGCCCTTGGGGTGAAGCAGTGCTCTCCAACAACCCCCACGTGGATCAGGTCATTACCTTAGCCTTTCCTGGCTTTACACGGCGGCCCAAGTCGTCCCCCTGGCAACCCTACGGGCTGCTGCGCCGCTGGGCACGAGGGTTACGCAGGCAATACGACCTGGCCTTCATCTTACGTTTTGATCACTGGTGGGGTGCATTGCTGGCCTATTTGGCCGGTGTGCCACACCGGGTGGGCTATGCTGTGCCCGAAGTCGCGCCGTTTCTGAGCCATGCCCTGCCCTACGACGCCGAACGGCACGAGGTGCAGCAGAATCTAAGACTGATAGCATCGAGGTTCAGCGGCTCAGAAACTGCTGCAGTGGGACCAACACCCAACAGCCCCGACGCGGATTCGCTGGCCATGGCGCGCTACGCCGGGGTTTATTTGCCAGGCGCATCATACAACGATGGACGGATTTCGCCGCTAGGCCATCCGCTAGAGTTTCACATCCCAGAGCAAGCCAACACGTGGGCCAGAGACTTGTTACAAACCGACCGTTCCATCGCCATCCACCCGGGCGCGGGAGCGGCGGTAAAATTATGGCAGCCGGAGCGCTGGGCAACGGTGGCCGATGCCCTGGCGAGTGAGACCGGCGCCCCAATCGTGCTGACCGGCTCCAAAGCAGAACTGTCACTGTGTGCGGAGATTGCCGGGCGGATGGAACAGCCGTCTCGCGTCGTCGCCGGCCAGACAACGCTGGACCAACTGGCCGCCCTCTTCGCCCAATGCCAGCTGGTTCTCGGGCTCGACAGCGGGCCATTGCACCTGGCGGTCGCGGTGGGTACGCCAACCATCCACCTCTACGGTCCAGTGGCTCAAGCTACATTTGGTCCCTGGGGAGCGCCGTCACGACACCGCGTGCTCACCTCGGGCTGGCCCTGCATTCCCTGCAATCGGCTCGACTACGACCCTTGCGAACTGGCCTCCCATCCGTGTGTGCGAGAGATCAGCGCCAACAGGGTGCTGTCAGCAGCGCGTGGAGCGCTATCCTCCGGCTAGCTTTGCGCCGTAACGACCACTTTAGCACGACGCGACGGTCCACCCTCTTGAGGGCAGGCTCAAACTCATGGAGAGATCATACCGAGAAAGGTGTAATTCGCGGCTGCCTGTTGGATGACGCCGGTGTAGAGCTGGGGCCAGATCCCCAGGACCAGGCAGAGAAGGAGACCGGCAATGATAATAATGGCTGCTAAACGCGGCTCGCGCTCGGGTGGCTTGGCGTCCTTTTCCTCCGCCGATTTCGATGCAGCCTCTATGGCTTCCAGGATCTCGGAACCGACGTACTCGGGCTTGGGCTCGCGCAGAGTCGCCATCAGCGCTCGCACAACCCCCGTGCCAACCGCCACACTGGTCAGCAAAAGCAAGATAGCGCCGCCAGCCTGTTCCCGAGCGACCAGGCGCGTGATACTCCAGCGCGCCGTAAAGCCAGCACCAGGTGGCAAACCAGCTAGCGACAGACCGCCTACGACCAGCGCCGCCGTAGCCCAGGGGACGCGACGCCCCCAGCCCAATAAGCGCTCAAAGTCGTCGCCTTCGGCGCGGTGACGGAGGAGGCTGATGCCCATCGCCATCACTGCGAGACTGACTGCACGGCTCACTAACGTCGTGAGGGCGGCGTTCAAGCCGGCCGCGGTTCCCAATCCGACGGCTGGGTACAGATTTTCCTGGAGGAGAGG
>CBFDAD010000180.1:0-4512 GCA_965602705.1 uncultured bacterium | reverse complement strand
ATCAAGGTCGTCGCCGACTGTCCTTTTGGCTGCCACCCTGACCGTCCGACAACCTGGTGTACCAATTGCCGCGAGCGGGTCGAGGCCGGAGAAGAGTTGCCCGTTTCACAGCGGCGCACGCGCTTTGTGGATCTGCCGGTCAGCGCCACCGAGGACCGGGTAGTTGGCACGCTGGACATCGAGCGGGCTATTCAAAAGGGTGAGAAGCGCTTTGAACCCGGCGTGCTGGCCGCGGCCAACCGGGGCGTGCTGTACGTGGATGAGGTCAACCTGCTGGACGATCACGTGGTAGATTTGTTGTTGGACGCGGCGGCTATGGGTATCAACGTGGTCGAGCGCGAGGGTATCTCTTTCAGTCATCCGTCCCGTTTTATCCTGGTGGGCACGATGAACCCGGAGGAAGGGGACCTGCGTCCACAACTGCTTGACCGCTTTGCACTGTGTGTGGACATGCGCGGCATCCGTGACCAGCGCGCTCGCATGGCGATCATGGAGCACAACATCGCTTTCGAGGCCGACCCGGAAGGTTTTCGCGCCGAGTGGATGTCCCTTGAGGAGAGCCTGACGCAGAAAATCGCCCAGGCTCGCGAACTGTTACCCCAGGTCAAATACAGCCAACATAACCTGGCGACCATCGCCGGGCTGATGGCTGGCTTGGGAGTGGACGGTCACCGTGCTGACCTGGTCATTCTCAAAACCGCCCAGGCGTACGCTGCCCATCAAGGGCGTACCAACATCACCGATGGCGACATCCTGATGGCGGCCGAGTTGGCCTTGCCTCACCGCTTAAAGCGTACCCCCTTCCAGCAGGCCGAGATTAGCCTGAATGACCTGGAGGAGCGGCTGGAGATGGTGCAGTCCGAGTTGCCCGACGATGTGGTCGGCGAACCTGATCAGGCCGAAACCGCTCCACAACCGGTAAAAAAAAAGATAGGTCCTCAGGAGCAAGAGTCCCCCTCAGATACCGACGTCGGCCAGACTGAGCCGATGTGGCAAACCATCCCTGACACTCCTCAGAGCGGTCACTGGTGGCAGGGGGGCCAAGAGGTGCCCGTCGGCGAAGAATTCGACGTCCGGCGGCTCGACACCCCGCTCGATAAGCTGACTCGCAAGAGCGCCGGTCGGCGCAGCACTTCCAGAACTGAACGCAAGCGCGGTCGCTACGTGCAGGCTCGTCCCTCGCCGGGTGACGCTTGCGACCTGGCTTTCGATGCTACCTTCCGCGCCGCTGCACCTCACCAAAAGGAGCGCAAGGAGAATCGCTCAGACGGTCCCGCCCTGGACCTGCGACCCGATGACTATCAAAAAAAGGTCCGTGTGCGCCGGGCGGCCAACCTGATCTTGTTTGTGGTGGATGCCAGTTGGAGTATGGCGGTTGCCGAGCGCATGCAGGCCACCAAGGGAGCGATTATGTCACTGTTGAACGACGCCTATCAGCGGCGTGACCGCGTGGGATTGGTGGTCTTTCAAAAGAACGACGCGCACGTCGTCTTAACACCCACCAACAGCGTCGAACTGGCCCAAAAGGCGCTGGTCGACATCCCCGTCGGTGGCAGAACGCCTCTATCAGCCGGGCTGACGTTGGCTCATCGCGTGATCTCTCAGGAGCTACGGGTACGCTCTGAATTGACACCGCTGATGATTTTGCTGACCGACGGTGCAGGTAACGTGTCCATGACCGAAAACTTGGCGCCTCAGGAGGAAGCCTACCGCGCAGCCGACCTGATTCGTGAGAGCCACGTGCGTTCGGTTGTCATCAATATGGAGCACGTTGCCTTTGACCAGGGGTTGGCTCAGGCCCTGGCTGATAAACTCGACGCTCCCTGCTATACGCTGCCTGACCTAAAGGCCGAGGCGTTAGTCCAGACCGTGCAGGATGAGTTGGAATGGGAATAATATTGAACCACCCGCAGCACGATGCGTGTCATTTGTGATTCCATTCTTTGAGCGAACGCAAGAGGAGGTCATAAAATGCAGTACGAGTTTGTCCTGACCGAGGTGCACGATCACGTGGGTCTCGTGCGCATCAACCGTCCCAAGCAACTCAACGCGCTCAATCCCAAGACTATGGACGAGCTGACCGACGCCTGCTTAGCCTTTGACGCTGACCCGGACATCGGCTGCATCGTCGTAACCGGGACCGAACGCGCTTTTGCTGCGGGGGCCGACATTAAACAGATGCTGGACGCTAGTGTAGTTAACATGCTCGACAATCCGTTCATTGACTACTGGGACCGCCTGCGCCGCGTAAAAAAGCCCGTCATCGCGGCGGTATCTGGTTACTGCCTGGGCGGGGGAAACGAGTTGGCTATGGCCTGCGACATGATCGTGGCCAGCGAGAGTGCCGTCTTTGGTCAGCCGGAGATCAACCTTGGCGTGATCCCTGGCGCCGGCGGGACCCAGCGGCTGACCCGCGCCGTGGGCAAGGCGATTGCGATGGAGATGGTGCTCAACGACCGCCGCCTGACCGCTCAAGAGGCTTATCAGTGGGGTTTGGTCAACCGGGTGGCGCCGGTGGATAGTTATCTGGATCGGGCGATCCAGTTGGGCAACGAGATCGCCGCCCGTGCACCGGTGGCTGTGCGCCTGGGTAAGGAGGCGATCAACCATGCCTTCGAATCCGACTTGGCCGGTGGTATCGCCCACGAGCGCCGTCTTTTCTATATGCTCTTTGCCACCGAGGACCAAAAAGAGGGCATGCGGGCCTTTGCCGAGAAGCGCAAGGCGGAATGGTCCGGGAAGTGAGGGGGAAAGAGATAGGGGCAGAGAATTGCCCTGGCGTAAACGAGCAGGGCTAGACGCCGTTCCAGCGGCACAAGCGTGAAGACGCTACGAGCCCCCGGTTCATATGAACCGGGGGCTCGTCTGCTAATCTACTGATTTACCGGATCGTCTTATGCGACCTTGACTTCGATCAGCTTGGGCTTGGCCTCTTCGACCTTGGGCAGCGTCAGGGTCAGCACCCCGTGCTCCAACTCGGCTTCAATGTTCTCGCCGTTCACGTTCTTGCCCAGACGGAGCTGGCGCTCAACTTCGCCCGTGAAGCGCTCGCGCAGGTACCAGCCCTCGCGCTCCTGCTCCTCGTCACCGTGATGCTCCGCGCGAATGGTCAGAATGCCGTCCTCGACCTGAATCTTGATGTCCTCCGGCAAAAATCCCGGCACCGACGCCTTGATGACAAAGTTGTCCTCGTGCTCCTCAATATCGAGGGGCATCGCTACGCGGCTGTCCCAATGGGGGGCCACGCGCTGCCAGGGACGCATGCGATAAACCGGCTTCCAACGAATTAAACTAGACATCTCATTCACTCCTTTATATCGTTAATTTATACAGTCACAATTCAAGCGGATAATGACCCGTTACGCTGGTAAAGATAACGCAGCCGCATTAGACTTGTATTAGACGGAGAATAGAAAAGTGTTAGATAAGTGCTAGCGTTTCGTTAGAACCGTCGATGATCAGCTCAGCTCCAGGACTATTTAATTAACCGTCGATTTTCCAGCTGCCGTCTAGTTCTTCCAGTCTGCCGGTGGTCATAAATATCACGCGCTCACTGATATTCGTGACCCGGTCCGCGATGCGCTCCAGGTTGTGGGCGACCCAGATAAGGAAAATGGCGCGGTTGATCGTGCGAGGGTCCTGGAGCATGTACGTCAGTAGCTCGCGGAAGACTTGATTATACAGATGATCTATCTCGTCGTCACGGGCGGCGGCAGCCATGGCGGCTTCAGGGTCGCGGGCGAGATAAGCATTGAGGACGTTTCGCAGCATCTCGCAGCCAATGTCGGCCATGCGAGGTACGTCAATCAGTGGTTTAAGCAGTGGCTCGTCGCTTAAACGTGTCACCAGCGTAGCGATACCCTCGGCGTGATCGGCCATGCGTTCCATTTCAGTAGCAATGTGTATCGCAGCGACGATCGTGCGCAGATCACTGGCCACCGGCTGTTGGGTGGCGATGACCGTTATGCACTGTTCCTCGATGGCGTAACGCAGGTCGTTGATATTGACGTCGTTGGCGATGATCTGCTGCGCCAGATCAACGTCGCGCTGCTTCAATGCTTTGATAGAACGTTGGATTGCTTCTTCCGTCATGCTGCCCAGGCGTAAAATATCGTCTTGGATTTGTTCCAGATCTCGATCTAGCGTCCCTCGTGTCTGCGTCATCTCGTCCCCTCCTTAAAGTTTCAGAATCTACCCCACCCGCCCAGTGATGTACTCGTCTGTGAGGCTGCGCGCCGGTCGCGTGAAAATCTGATGCGTGTCGTCAAACTCGATCAACTCACCCAACCAGAAAAAACCGGTCTGGTCGGACACGCGCGCTGCCTGTTGCATATTGTGCGTGACGATGACGATAGTATAATCAGTCTTGAGATATCGAATCAGTTCCTCGACTTTGAGCGTGGCAACGGGATCAAGAGCGCTGCATGGCTCGTCCATCAAGATAACCTCGGGCTTGACCGCCAACGTCCGGGCGATGCACAGGCGTTGCTGTTGTCCCAATGAGAGGCTCAA
>CBFDAD010000179.1:0-4547 GCA_965602705.1 uncultured bacterium | reverse complement strand
CTGAGAATGGTGTTCATCTCTGGCGCGTCATGCTCAAACATCGCCAACAGTGACGTGCTCAATAACAGCCAGCCCAGGCCGATTCCGAGAACGGTGCCCAGGATGCCAATGATCAGATTCTCTGTTATGGACATGCGGATGGCGGTGCGCACCCGGGTGCCAAAGGCGAACATCGTGGCTATATCCCGACGCCGCTCTTCCATGTTGGAGCGGGTGGTGTTAAAGGCGATGAGAAAGGCCATCAAGAGCACGATGAACTGCAGGACAGTGAACACCCCAACGTACTGATCCAGGAAGCCTTGGATGGTTTCAAGGTTTTCTGAAACCCGTCGCACCAGAGCCACGCCCTCGGTCTGGGCGATTATCCGGTGCAATTCCTTGACGTCAACCCCGGGGGCGGGATTGACCTGCAGGCTGTTGGCCACGCCTTCGAGATTCATGATACCCGCGTCCCGGATATCCATGTAGACGGTCACCCGCAGGATGTCGGGGTGAATACCCATCACCCGCACCGGGGTCTCCACCATACGCCAGGCGTAGCGGGACTCGCGGTAGGGATGGCGCAGGGTCACGCTATCGCCCACGTCCACGTCCAGGTCGCGGGCCGCCTTCTCGTTGATGGCGACGCCAGGGCTTTGGGACTGGTTGCTCCCTCGTACCATGGTTGGGGTCCATAGCTCGTTGTCCAGGTTCATCAGTTGGATCATCACCTCAAACGTCTCGTCGCCAGCGAGCTCTCCCGGCAGCACGACGCTGGGCACAGCCTGTGCGATCCTGTCCTCCGCGGCGATCTCAGAGATGAGCGCGCCGGAGAGCGGATAGAGATCGTCAAACATGACCAGCGTCCGGTCGGGCGCATCCTTTTTCATCTCACGGCTGCCGGCGTCCATGGTCTCAGTAAAGGTGTCGATTATCCCGATAACGGCGACCAGGATTGTGACGGCAATAGAGAGGCCAAAAACGGTCATGACGGTGCGGCGCAGACCACGAGACAGGCTGCGCACGGGAAAAAGGGTGAAGCTGGAGCCAGGGAGGGGGACGCGGGCCAGCAACGGTGCCAGGCCGCCCCCCTTGGAGACGAGATAGCCGGTCTGGATGGCGTCCACGGGAGTGACCCTGACCGCCCGCCAGACGGGGTAAAGGACGGCGACGAAGGGTATCAACATCCCGACGAGCGCGGCTTGCGCAAAGAGGTCCGTCTGGAAGGACGAGTCAAAGTACGGCAGAGGCATCAACTCGTCGAATACCTTGGCCAAGGGTTGGTTGATGAGCAAGCCCAAGAGAGCTCCCAAGACCATCCCCAAGAGGGCAATCTGCGCGCCGATCAAAAGATAGCGGCGGGCGATGCGCCTGGGTGGGACGCCCAGGGCCATATTGATGCCAATTTCGCGCCGTTGGGCGTCCACGATGCGACCGATGAGGATAAAAGCCCCAAATGCCGCCGCCAGCAATAGCAAGGATGAAAGGCCCTCGAACAGTTCCTGATCGCTGGCTATGTCGTCTTGCAGCACCTGGTACGGGCGGTTCTCGGATCTTTTCTCCAGGCCGACACCGACCTCGGGGAAGGCTTGTGCCATGGCGTCTTTCAATTCTGTCTTGAGTTGGTCCAGGTCGGCTTCTTGCAGCCCCTCAGAGACCGTCACCAGGGCTTCATTGACCAGGCCCGGCACGCCGATGATCTCTTGAGCGGTCTCCAGTGGGATAAAGATCGCGGCAAAGCGCTCTTGAGCCATTGCTCCCAAGACGCCACTCTCCTCCTCTACGACCATAAAGTGCTCCGCAGAGAGGCCGACCCCCACTGGTTCTAGCGTGTAACCCCCAGTGATCCGTAACGTCCGGTCGCCAGGTTGCAGGTCGTGGCTGGCGGCAAAGTTTTGCTCGACGACGCACACCGGCTCTCCGGCGTCGCTGGTCCCCAGCCCGCGCCCTGCGGTCACGTGAAGCTTGTTGACGGCCGGGCCGTCGTTCGACTGAGCGCTCGCGCCAATGATTTCACCGGAAACCAACAAGTATTCATCGGGCGTCGAAGCGTCAACGGAAGTGGGGAAGGTCAATCGTGGTTCGACGTCCTCGACCCAGTCGGCGTGAGGGATGGAGCGGATGGCCTGCTCCAGGCGCTCAGCGTCCACGTAACTTCCCGACGTAAGCTCTAGTTTCAGGTCGAACATGTTGAGCATCGCATAGCTCTCTTCGAACGACTTGATTCGCCAGGGAACGGAGCTGCCCAGGCCACTAGAGAGGGCGACGCCGAGCGCGATGATGAGCGAGATGCCGACCACCTGCAGCCAGCGCTCGCGCATGTCGCGTAAAGTCCATTTCCACAGTAGAGGTAATTTTCTGCTTTTCATCGCTTTTTCTCCGTTTTCAGATGTCCGCTTACAGCGCGCGGTTAATGGTTGGCAGCTAACGGCCGACCGCCGACTACCACATCAGTTCCGACACAGGTACGGGGCCACCCGCGGGCGGTCCATCGCTGGCGACCTGGCCGTCGTGGAGTTGCACCACCCGGTCAGCCACGCGTGCGATCTCGCGGTTGTGGGTGACAATGACGACGGCCTTGCCCGCGTCGGCCTGCTGCTTGAGCAACTCCAGGATCTGCACACCGGTGCGAAAGTCCAATTCGCCGGTGGGCTCGTCGGCCAGGATGACGGCGGCGTCCTTGGCCAGGGCGCGGGCGATGGCCACCCGTTGCTGCTCGCCGCCTGACAACTGGTGGGGAAAGTGATGCACACGCTCCGCCAGGCCCACGCTTTCCAGCGTCTGTAGAGCGAGCTTTCCAGACCGGTTCTTTCTCCCCACGACGTCCAGCACAAACTGGACGTTCTCCAGGGCGGTCAGGCTGGGGAACAGGTTGAAGGTTTGGAAGATGAAGCCGACGGTCTCACGGCGGAACTTGAAGCGCTCCCCACGTTTGCTGCGCGAGAGGTCGGTGCTGTTGATCTGTATCCTGCCGCCGGAAGGGGTGTCCAGTGCCCCGATCATGTTGAGCAGGGTGGTCTTGCCGCTGCCGGAAGGCCCCAGGACGACGACGAACTCGCCGCGCTCCACACGCAGTGAGATCCCATCCAGCGCCGTGACGCGGACCTCGCCCATCTGGTAATACTTTTGGACGTCTGTCAGTTGAATCATTTTTTGCCTCCATTTCTTTCTCTCGTTGGGTGCAAAGAGTTTTCGCTCTTGCACTGACCGGTTTATGCCAAAGTGAAATCGATTTGTGCACACTATAGCTCCCAACTGGGGGAGCTGTCATCCCCCAGGCTGGGGTATTGGGGTAGGGGATTGTGCAAGTGAAAGGAGAATCCCCCACTGACCTTTGGATGGGGGACGCGAGGCAGCGCTGTGTATGCCGGACTTATAGCAGTCCCAGCTCCCTGGCACGCTGAACGGCATCCATTCGGCTGTGGACGTCCAACTTGGCGTAGATGTGCTTGATGTGCGAGCGAGCAGTGCTGGGGGCAATGGTGAGTTCTGCTGCGATTTCTGTACTCGATAGATAGGTGGTCAAAAGCCGCAGTACTTCAAGCTCGCGCTCGCTCAGTGGCTCAATCAGTGGCGAGGGACGCAGAGTCTGCCTTGCGCCTGTCGGAGGCGTGGGGGACGAATCTGGTGCCTTGGTGATCGGTCTTGGGTGCTTCGTCTCGTCTTCGAGCACCGCCAGCAGTTCACCTGCGTAATTTGCCGCGATCCCTCGATCTACCGCCTGACGCAACAGCCGGGCCATCGGCTTCCCCTCATCCACAAAGGTGCGCACGTAACCTTCAGGTTCGGCCAGGCAAAGCGCGCGCTGCAAGGAGGCCAGTGCTTGCTCAATATTCCCCTGCGCTTGTCCCCTGACGGGGGTCTGCGAGAAAGCCAACGCTTGGAAGATCAGGATTGCGATCGCCCATCCCATCCGTCCTCCCGCCTCCGCTGATTTAAGTAATCGCTCTAGCAACCGTGTTGCTTTTGCAGCTTCGCCCTGGACAATGAGCAGCCGTGCCAGCGCCATGTACTCCGCCTCGCGCAGAAAGGTAAAATCGTCCTCCACGTTCAGCCCGCGTTCCTGGAACAACTGCGCGGCAGCCTCAAGCTTGCCTTGCGCGATCCAGACCTGCGATTTCAGAAGGGAGACCGCCAGGGTGAGCGTGACCGGCAGATCGGACTCCCCTGCCAGTTTCTCCAGCTTTCGAATGGCCTCCTCAGCGCCAGCCAAATCCCGCTTTGAAAGCGAGATCCTCGTCAACGCAAGGTAGCTCACACCACGTAGAACCACGTTTTTTCCCTGCTCGCACAGTTCGACTGCCTTGCGCGCATAGTGCATCGCTTGGTCCAGATCGTTCCATTCGCGCAAAATCTCTCCCCATATCGTAAATAAACTCCCGGCCCTCGCCGTCTGCGAGAAACCGCTTTCTTTGACCAGTTGTAGCTGCTGCCGGCAAATCTCTGCCGCTCGTCGCAGCCGGCCTTGGTGTCTCTGGCTATCGGCCAGTTTCTGGCTGGCCATCATGATAAAATAGACGTTGCCAGCCACTTGGCTAGCCGTCACGGCTTCTGAAAAGGCCTGTCCA
>CBFDAD010000178.1:0-4581 GCA_965602705.1 uncultured bacterium | reverse complement strand
TCTCAGACTGAAGTCCCGTAAAGATGCCACTGAAGGCAACGGTGATGAACTCCAGCTCGACGCCCATACGCTTGGCCAACTCGTTGAGCATGTCCACCTCGAAGCCAACCAGCTCGCCCCCACGCATGAACTCCCAGGGCACGTTCTCACTGTTGAGCCCAACCCTCAAGACCTCCTTGGGTTGCTCCGCGGGCTTCTCCGTGGGTTTTGGTTCCGCTGTGGGTTCTTCCACCACAGCAGTTGGCTCCTCCTCCGTAGAGCAAGCCGCCAACCCCACGAACAATATGAGAAAAACCAGACTTATACGAATCACTTTTTCCATCTTTCTTCTCCTTTTTGCCTTACTATAGCACTTTTTTTGTCGAAGGCAGCCCTGTGCTGTCTCCGATGCAAAACAACGCAGTTGTGTGCATCCACTAGAACCATCGGATTGCAATCTATCGACCCAACCCTCAATCACGAATCAACTGTTGTATCCGAAGCGCTGATTTTTCTAGATGAACCCTCATTCCCTCGGCCGCTGCTTCTGAATCACGTTTGCGCATCGCCTCAATAATGACACAGTGCTCCCTGTAGGACTCAATCAAGTGCGGTCCGGGCTGGAGCAGCGCAAAACGCCGGACCCGGACGATGCGATTGCCAAGGCTAGCCAAGACATCCTTTAGCAGTTCATTCTCGACAAAAGCAAGAATGGTCTCGTGGAAATGAGAGTCATGCGTGAAATGTTGAGTGCTATCTCCAGCGTCAATCCCCGCCTGGTCTTCTTTCAAAGCCCGTTCTAATTCATCTAAAACCGAATCGGGGATCACAGGCGTCACTTGGCGAACAACCTCCGCCTCAAGCAGCTTGCGAATTTCATAAACGTCGTGGATGTCTTGGTGGGAAACCTTGGGGATAAACGCGCCACGGTGAGGGCGAATTTCGACAAAACCTTCAGATTCGAGAACCTTCAAGGCCTCACGGACAGGTGTGCGGCTAACCTTGAGCTCTTCTGCAATGAGATCCTGGTCGAGTTTCTCACCGGGTTCAAAGTAACCCTGGAGAATGGCCTCGCGGAGACTTGCCGTGACCCAATCTGCCAGAACTCTGCCGGTTCTTACTTGAGGAAGCGGTACTCTCACGTCTTTCTATCTCACAGAAGGTTGTCGATGATATATGAATTATATTGTATAAATTATAAACCGTCAAGCGTCAATCCCCGGCTCCCTGGCTGGGGGACACAATGGTGGCCCTCCGCGACTCAGATCTGTGGGACCGTCGCATTCAAAAAACTACAATTTCTCTTCACGCTCACTAGCAACGGTGTAGCGGTGGTACTCGTCAGCCAGGCGGTCTTGCAAGTAAAGCCAATCATACGACCCACGAGGGTTGCGCACCATCGCCTGATACTGTGCGCGCGCGTCTTCCACGCAACGCTCACAAGCCCCCCAAGGGATGGACATAGCCCAGATGCGTTGCCGTCCAAAGCCCCCTCCTCTGGCCCGCGAGTCGATGCGCAACCAGCCGGGGCAAGCATCACACAGTCGCACGGTTTCCTCTTGGATCTCGTGGATGCCGTCGGTATCGTAATAGATTTGTTTCTCACGCGTCCAAGTATCGCCGAGGCGAGGGTATGACTGGGCAAACGCCGGTTCGGGTCGCTGCCAAATCTCGTTTAACAGGGCAACCGTCTGGTGAATGACGTCCCATTGCCCCGCCGACTGGCGCAGTGCCTCAGGATCATAATCTGGCTCGCGCACGTGGCGATAGTCTAACCCAGCCATCGCCAGGATGATGCCCAAGTTGACGTAAGGCAGCGCGCTTTGGATGGAGTAGCCCCCCTCGAGCACCGCCAGGTCTGGGGCCAGCAACTCGTTGAGGCGTGCATAGCCCTGAGCCGATACGCGCATATGGGCCAAAGGATCGGAATAATGATTATCCTGACCGGCAGAGTTGATCACAATCTCTGGTTCAAAGTCCGCCAGCACGGGTAACACCAGGTGCTCGATGACATACAGCACGCCCTCGTCACCGGTGCCAGGAGGCAACGGCACGTTCAGATTGCGCGCAAAGGCACCCGGGCCGCCCAGCTCGCCGACAAAGCCGCTGCCGGGATACAGAGTCCGCCCGTCCTGATGCAATCCAATGACCAACACGTCCGGGTCGTGATAAAAGATCTCCTGCGTGCCATCCCCGTGATGCACGTCGGTGTCTACAATCGCCACCCGGCGAACGCCATAACGCTGGCGCAAATAGGCCACCATGAGGGCCTCGTTATGCACGTTGCAAAAGCCTCGATTTCCATGTACCACGCGCATCGCATGGTGCCCTGGCGGGCGAATGATGGCAAAGCCGTTGGCGATTTCTCCAGCCTTCCAGGCGTCGGCCAGGGTCAGTGCGCCCCCCACGGCAATGTGATGTGCCTCGGTGGCCTGAGCTGAGACGTCCGGTACGCAGAAATGCCCCCGCGCGATGTCCTTATCGTTCGCGATGCGTGGCGCATACTCGACGATCTCATCCAGATCGAGCACGCCCTCTTCGACAATCTGATCCTTGGTGTAAAGGAGACGCTCCTCTCGCTCCGGATGCGTGGGCGAGATAGCCCAGTCAAAGGCTGGGAAAAAGAGCAATCCCATCTTGCCCTCACGAACAACACGCTTGTCCATACGCTCCCCTCAATGCTCCCATTCGGCAATCAAGCCACAGCGCCGCTCCAGGCGCACATCGAAAATGCGCCCTACGGTGCGCCAGCCGTCCACCACGTTGAACTGCTCAGCCAATACCACCTCACAATCAGCCAGCGGCTCGGTCACGCCCAAGTCCTTGCCTCGGCGTGCCATCCATTCACGCGCGATACGCTGCGCGTCATCCATAGCATACCTGCCGCCCGGCAAGGCCTCGGACACTCCTTCTTCGGCGACCTCCAGCCGACGCTGCTCCGTATCTATGTGCAGGGTAATCGAAAAAGTGGTACGCGCCAAAGCTGCGCCCAAAGCGTTAGCCACCGCTGCAAAAGGGGGAATCAACGCTTGGGCGTCGAGCCGCTCAGCTAAAGCCGGCACCAGCGATTGGGCGGCAGCGCCTACACCCACCACCATGTCTGGACGACGGCCGGCTTTCTGCTTGAGCTCCCAGATGCGGTAGACGGGTTCACGCTGCCAGGCGAGGAACATGTCCTCAATGCTGGCCTGGATGCGCGCCAAAGCCTCCTCCACGACGAATTCAGCCACGTCTTTGGCTTCTATGCCAAGCGCCGCCCCAACTCTATCCAGAGCAGCGCGGGCCAGGTCAACGTCGCCCACCGTCGCCCGTCCCAAGAGACACAGTGCATCGGTGAGAGTCGGCTCTGGCCCGCCCATGCAAGCCGCTACTCCTGCTCGCGTGGAAAGAAGAACAACGCCACCGCCTTTGGCCGCAACTGTGCTATCGCCACCCACCGCCAAGGAACGCACAGCAAAGGCACGGTTGGGCAGATAAACATCATCTAGAGTCGCCCCACGGGAGGACAAGAGTGGCTCGCCGTCTAAAACCAGACCCATGTCGGTCGTAGTGCCCCCCACGTCCAAGACGACCGAGGTGCTGCCTGCTGAGCGCAACGCTAGCACGCCCATCGTACTCGCCACCGGCCCGGAAAAGATGCTTTGCACCGGGTCGCGCTCAGCGGCCTCCAGTGGGAGCGTACCCCCATCCGCCTTTAATATCACTATCGGACACGCTATGCCGCGAGCGGCAAAGGCCTGCCACAGTTGGTCCAAAAAGGCGCGGTAAGGCTCCTCGATTGCCAGGGTCAAGGCCGTTGCTGCCGCACGACGGGGAAAGTTGAGCTGTCCGGACACCGTATGTCCGGCGCGCAGTTGCCATGCGGGATCAAATTGCCTGGCCCAGGTTAGCACCTGCTCTTCGTGGACGGGGTTGCGAGGCGAGAATTTGCCTACGACCGCCAGATGACGATAGCCGGCCGCGCGAATCTCCTCCAGGGCCGCCAGGACCTCGGCCCGCTCCACAGCAACCACCTCGCGTCCGCGAAAGTCAATGGCTCCGCCGACGATCCAGTACTTTCCAGGCAACCGATAGGTCCCGGGGTCTCGCCCTGGTCCGGGAATCAACAGCGTCGCTACCCGTGAGGCGTGTCCCTGAGCCAGCAAGTTGGTGATCAACGTGGTGCTGAGACTGACCCTTGCCACCTCCCCCGGCGAAACACGGCCTAACACACCATCGAGTGCGGCCAAGAGCGAAAACGCCAGGTCCTCCGCTCGGGTTGGCACCTTGGCGGTCGCCACAACCGTGCCAGCGCGCACTGCCACAGCATCAGTAAAGGTTCCTCCCACATCAATGCCGACGAGCATCGTAAGTCCTTGTAAAAGCTAAAGGATTGATCTGCATTCTTACCCGTAACTGGTCACCTGCACGGCCTGGACTCAGCGCCACACAGCTCGGTCAATGGGCCACCGGATTTGGCAACACCTGCCCAGCAAAGCTGTGCGGTGCCGGGTCCGGTGGGAGCAGGGGAATGATTACTCTTACCCTACCACCAAGCGGCCTTTAAAGCAAGTCCCAGTAGATCCCAAAATGCTCTGAGGGGGCCCAGCGCCGCACGGCTTT
>CBFDAD010000177.1:0-4588 GCA_965602705.1 uncultured bacterium | reverse complement strand
AAAGCTGTCTAGTGCCTCGTCTCGCAGACCGCTGGCGAGAAAAACGTTACCCAGGTTGAACAACAACGTCGCCTGGGTAAAAGGGGGCGGGTTGCACGCCAACCCGCGCTCCAACACGACGCGCGCCTGGTTAGGGTGACCCTTGGCCAGCAAAACCTTGCCCAGCACAGCATAAGGGGGAGCGAAGGTCGGATTGAGGTTCAATGCCTCCTGGCACCAAGCCATCTTTTGGTCCAATTGATCATCAGGCATATCGCGCGCCATCACGTAATGCCGATAAGCCGCTGGTTTGAGCGCGCCCGCTTGAATCAAGTCAATCACGTTGAGCAAGTCATCAATTGAACCATCACCTGGCGGAACCAACCGCTTGGCTTGCCGGAACGCTGCCGCTGCCTCGTCGTAGCGGTCCATTTCCAGATAGAGCACCCCCAGGCGCCGATGAGGCACTTTCCAATCATGCTCGATAGCAGCCGCCTCGAGGTAGGCTTTGATGGCCTTGGGGAGATTGCCACGCTCCTCCCACTCCTGTCCTCGTTCCAAGGCAGCCTGGGCACGATGACTGATCATGTTGTCTACTCCTACGTTGAATGTGTTGAGCCGCATTGTACCATATTCCAGGGCGCCGGGCTAGCAGTCCCGCGCACCCTAGCTTGCCTGGGGACCAAAGACGGGCCGTTGGTTGACATCCAGCGAAATCCTGGCATAATGGGCGCCAAAGGAAGATTAATGCGCGAATCCAATTTACCCAAACCTATCCTCGTCACAGAAAAGTCCCAACTGGTATCCCTGGTTGACAGACTGGCGAGCCAACCGGTCATCGCCGTAGATACAGAGTCAAACAGTCTCCACGCCTACCAGGAGCGGGTCTGTTTGATACAGTTTTCAATTCCCGGCGCCGATTACCTTGTAGATCCCTTAAGCGACCTGAACCTGAGTCCGTTGGGGGCGGTGTTTGCCTCCCCGGACATCGAAAAGGTCTTTCACGCCGCCGAATATGATGTTTTGTGCCTGCGCCGGGACTATGGCTGGAACTTTGCGAATCTGTTTGATACCATGTGGGGCGCGCGGGTGCTGGGGTGGCCTCGCAGTGGGTTGGGTGGCATTCTCCAAGAGCAGTTTGGTGTCCGGCTGAACAAACGCTGGCAACGGCACGATTGGGGCCATCGCCCTCTGTCTTCCGAGGCATTGGCCTACGCCCGCCTGGACACCCACTACCTGCTAGCGTTGCGAGATCGGATGCTGATCCAATTGCAGGAAAAAGGACGGTTTGAGGAGGCCCACGAGTTCTTTGCTCAAGTGGCTCATGCCCAACCGAATTTCACGCCTTTTGACCCCGACATCGACCTGTGGCGCGTCAAGGGCGTGTGGGATCTAGAACCCAAGCCCCGCGCTGTTCTACGCGAATTGCTTGTTTGGCGCGACACCGAAGCCCAACATCGTGACCGTCCACCCTTTAAAATTTTCAATGACCAGACACTGGTGGCATTGGCCCTAATCCAACCTGAAAGTGAGAAGCAAATGCAGGGCATCAAGGGCCTCAAGCCATGGCACTTGAGCCGTTACGGTCGCAAGATTATCAGAGCGGTTAAAGCAGGGCTCGAGGCCCCAGCGCCCCAACCTCCACCTCGCCACCCTCGCCCCCCTGATAAGGTGATTGAGCGTTACGAAGCGCTGCGGGCCTGGCGAAAGAAGATAGCAGCCCAGCGGGGTGTTGACCCAGACGTAGTCGTCTCGAATGCCGTGCTGCACAAGTTGGCCAAGCACGCGCCCCGCTCTCCAGGCCAGCTAGCTGATCTGCACGTGCTTGGCCCATGGAAGCAAAAGGCGTACGGACCCGCTTTGCTGGCCGTGCTGCAGCAGTAACTCAGATGCCATTATCGGCCCGTTTCGAAGAAGCGCTGGTCTTTGCGATGCGACTGCACGCCAGTCAATACCGCAAGGGCACAAACGTCCCCTACGTCGCCCACTTGCTAGGCGTCACCAGTCTCGTCCTGGAGCAAGGTGGGAGCGAGGACGAAGCCATCGCCGCCTTGCTGCACGATGCAGTTGAAGATCAAGGAGGCGCGGCGACCCGCGAGGAGATCCGTCGCCGCTTTGGTGACGAGGTCGCGGCGATTGTAGATGGCTGCACCGATGCCACAACCATCCCCAAGCCACCGTGGCGCAAGCGTAAGGAGAGCTATATCGCCCACCTGCAACAAGCGACGGCGTCAGTGCGCCTCGTCTCCACCGCCGACAAACTGCACAACGCCCGGACAATCCTCGCCGACTACCAAAAGTTGGGCGAAGCCTTGTGGGAGCGCTTTAACGGTGGCAAGCAAGGCACGCTGTGGTATTATCGCACGCTGGTCGAGACGTTGCGGTCGGGCGGCCCGGCGCCGCTGGTGGAAGAGCTGGACAAGGTCGTATCAGAGATCGAAGCGCTGGCGACCAGGAACACATAAAGACCGTGCTACTGCTCCATTATTCTGCACAACTCGTAGAGCTCCAAGTCTAACTCCTTTTGGAAGGCAACCGCCTCATCCAAAGGTGTCAGACCGGTGTGGCCCTCGATCATACCAACCATCATCCCGTTTCTGCCGTCCAGTAGCGCCTGCACGGCCGCCGCACCCAGGCGCGTCGCCAGGATGCGATCGTAAGCGGTTGGCGACCCGCCCCGCTGCACGTGACCCAGCACGGTCAATCGCACACCAAAGCCAATCTCCTCACGGCGTTCGCGGAGATAATCGTATAGCGCCCGTGCGCCCGGTTCCCAGCCCTCGGCAGCAACGATGATACAGTGGGCCTTGCCTCGGATGTAAGCCGCATCGACGGCGCGGACTACCTCTTCCACCTCAATCTTGACTTCGGGGATCAAAGCCAACTCAGCACCCGAGGCGATGGACGCCATCAGCGCCAGGTAGCCGGAGTCGCGCCCCAAAACCACGACCAGAAAGGCCCGTTCGTGGGACGAGGCCGTGTCCTTGATCTTGTCCACCGCATCGAGGATGGTGTTCAAGGTCGTATCTACACCAATGGAGATATCAGTGCCGTTGACGTCGTTGTCTATTGTGGCAGGAATGCCCACCACTGGGAAGCCCATTTCGTGCAACTTTAGCGCCCCCGTCAGCGATCCATTGCCACCGATAACCACGAGGCCATTAATACTCACGCGGTTCAAATTGCGCAGCACTTGGCGCTGGCCCTTCTGGGTCTTGAACTCCAAAGAGCGCGCGGTGCCCAGAAAGGTGCCACCTCGATTGAGAATGCCACCTACAGAGCGAGCGTTGAGTTCCATCATGTCGGATTCAATCAGACCGGCATAACCCCGGCGCACGCCCACTACCTCGAGCCCTTTATCAATGGCAGTGCGTACCACCGCCCGAATACAGGGATTTAGCCCTGGGCCATCTCCACCACTGGTCAACACCGCGATGCGTTTCATATTGCGCTCCTTGTTCTTTTATTCTGCTAAATCGACCACTTGACCGTCCGTCAACTCTATCAATTTAGAAAAAGCGATGGGGAAAATAGCCCGCGGCCCACCAGCCGCCGCATAGACCGTTTCAAAACGCCCTAACGAACGGTCAATCCATATCGCCAATGGTGTTTTGTGACCCACGGGAGGCACGCCGCCGATAGCGTAACCAGTAGCCTGACGCACCTGATCGGCGTCAGCAATCATCACCCGCCGCGCCCCCAGCAGAGCCTTGAGCTTGTTGGGATTGGCGCGACGGTCGCCAGCGACGAGGACGACGACCGGTTGCCCATCAGCCAAAAAGACCAACGACTTGACGATGCTACCCAACTCGGTGCCGATGGCGTCCGCCGCTTGCTGCGCTGTGCGCGCACTGGCTACCAGTTCAATAACCTCGACATCTACACCCAGTTCGTTTAAGGCAGATTGAACGCGTTGTGGTCCTTTCATCCTCATACCTCATCGCACGGGGAAAAGCCAACACGGCTAAACGCGGGTTACGTAATCGTCTCACGTTGCATCCACCCGTGTTCAAACGCGGTCCACAGAGTAACAACCCGGACCCAAGATAGATACCAGCTCTTGTGCTAGCTCTGGACAATAGCAAGTCCGGTCATTGGGGAAAGCGAGTTCCAGGTTGCCGTTGCCCCCTCCTACCAGATGAAACTTGAACAAATCCTCGCCTGGGAAATCGGTCAGTAGATCGTGTATCAGCCTCAACCGTTCCACGTCGGCATCGTGGTCACCGCTGCGCTGGATGGTGATGGTCAAGTTGTGGGGACGTCGTTTGTCTTGCCCGGCGAGCGGGTCCCTTGGCTCCGGAACAGCGCCAAGGGACGATGGTGGGGGTGTCATCGGCGTCCGTGCCTGAGCTTGAGCTGTGTGCTCAACTCGCCCCTCCTGCCCCGGCACGCGCCTGGACCGTGTCCCCCCACTGCGTTGGGACTGCGCCCCAGCATTACGCTGGGACTGTGCCCCAGCATTACGCTGGGACTGCGCCCCACCACGACGCTGGGACTGCGCCCCAGCATTACGCTGGGACTGCGCCCCAGCATTACGCTGGGACTGCGCCCCACCATTGTGCTGAAAAGGGTTGGGTGATACTGGCGGCGACGCATCTGCCCCAGCAGC
>CBFDAD010000176.1:0-4589 GCA_965602705.1 uncultured bacterium | reverse complement strand
TTGGACGGTTCCTTCCGGTCAATGGGAAAAGGCATCAGGAAGGGGCGCAAACCTTCCATGGTGTGTCAAGCGCTTGGCCAGAAATCCTGGGCTATCCAGCAATGAAGAATACGATTTCTTCGCACAAAAGCACACCACGATTTCCGCTCGTAAGAGCGACCCGCCCGCATAGTTAATGGGCTAGTCGCATGGCTATCTTCGGTGCCTCTGTCCCGTTCTCTCTCCCACGCTATCCTTCTCAAACGCCGCCGATTTTTCGCATTGCCTTGGCTAATTCCAAGTATTGGGGCACACTTTGGGCAATCATCCATCTAAGAGGAACTGCGCCAACGTGAGCCGAATATCACCGAACAGGTGACGCCGAATTAGATGCTACGCTACAGCAGGTTGGACCCTGACGACCTGAGTAGCCGTGCGACCCTCCTCACAGACCAGGGCCACGCCGCCGCCGGTGAGAGGCCGGTCGGTGTCGTCCAGTTCGAAGAGTTGTTGAGCGTCAACCCACGCCCGCAGGCGCGTGCCCACAACCTCCAGGCTGAGTTCGTGGGTCTCACCGAACTGCCACGCAAAATCCACCTCAGCCAACACCGTGTTCCCATCCAGCGCCTTGAACAGGCGCGCTGTCGCATGTCCATCCGCGCCGTCATTGCACAGCACCAGGGCGTAGTAGCGACGCATACCCTGGACTCGAGCAGCGATACCGGTGGACTTTACCATGTGCGGCGTGACGTCAGCGCTAACTCGGTAGTCAGTCCACTCGCGAGTGCCTTGCATCAGCAAGCCAGTGCCGTGATTCTGCACCAGGCGGTAGGGTTCAGGCCACCAAGGGCTATATTGATCTACACCATCCACCCAGGCCCGCCGCCACATCGTGCCGCCGTCTGCGGGGCGGGTCAGGACGACATCGGGCGCACCGTCCCAGGTCAGATAGTCCAGGTAAACGGTGCCATCTACCCGTCGTTCGCTGCTGAGCTCTAGGCCGACCTCCGCAATCGGCGCGCCACCGGTGTCCTCGATGCGCCATTCGAAAGCGTGGTCGGCACCTGGTTCCAAGATGGTCTCCGGCCCGTACGTCCTGACCAGTTCGTCGTCGGCACCATAGGCGCGAATGTAGAGACGGCAGGTGACCGGTGTTTCGTTCCCACCATCCGCAGCCACCCCAGCCCGCACCGTCTGGCCTGGATAGAGCGTGGGCGAGGCCAAGAGGCTGTAACCGGGCATGTCAATCGCTTCGAGCGGGATGAAGGTATCTGTAGCCACACGGGCCTCTTGGCCCGTGCTAACGTGGTGATAGCGTATGGCCAGGCTGCGCGTTCCTCGGGTGCTGTGCCCGGCTACATTCTCCACCCTCACCGTGTCCTTGCAAGTCGGCGAGCCTCCGCAGCCCCGCAGGACGGGACGGCCGTACATATACTCCACCCTCACCCTGCCCTTGGGCGCGGCGTCAACCTCTGGTCGAAAGCCCTGCACCGAGCCAGGCAACTCAAAGTGGAAGCGCGCGCCATCCTTGGGTGCCAGCGGTTCCTCCCCGGTCAGGGCGCGGCCGATATTCACGACGTGGTAGGTCTCCGTGACGGCGTCGGTGATGGCCCGCCCACCATCGGCGGCGGGCAGGTAAAGCCGGTCGGCCACAGGGCCGCGCCAGTCGGGGCCAGCGTTTATGCCCGCCAGTCCGTTCTTGATGCCCATCAAACAGCCCACGTTGCCCGAGTTGCAGTCGGTGTCCCAGCCGCAGGTGTTCACGATCATCAGCGTCTTCTGGAAGTCATCGTCGCCGTACAGCAGACTGAGGATGATCAGGCCATGGTTGGGCACCATGTGGCAGTTGCCGCCGTACTTAGCGTAGCCATAGTTGGCGGCCAAAAGCTCAAAACCCTTACGCCAGTCGGGTTCCTTGGCGCGCCACTCGCGGATGTCGCCAATCATGCGAGCGATGACGGAATCCTGGGGGATGAAGGAGACGCCGGTGTCAATCAACTTGCCGATGTCCGATTCGACAAAGGCCTGGGCCTCCATGGCCGCCAACACCTGCGCGCCATAGATCGCCTCGCCGTCGTGGCTAACGCTGGCGGCGCGACGGGCCAGGTCCGCGGCCAGTTCGGGGTCGCCGGGCGCGACCATCGCCCAGCCGTCAATAAAGATTTGGGCACCGATCTGCTCGGCCACCACCTTGCTGTTGAGTTCCATTGAGCCGCTGCGCGGAGGCTCGATACCGTCTTTCAGGCGCAGGAAAGCGGTGTGTTCGGTGGAATTACCCAAGCCGCCCCACCAGAGGATCGTGCGCTCTTCGATGAGATAGTTCATCCAGGTCCGCCCAATCTGGGCCGGGGTCAGGTCGCGACTGTTACCATAGTCTGGCAGCGCGCGCAGGAAAGTAAAGGTGCCGGTGACATCGTCGTCGGTCAGTACGAGCAGGCTGTCCAGCCGGTCGTGGACATAGTACCAGATCTCGCCCAGCTCGTTCATAATGCGCTCATAGGTCCAGCCCTCGAAAGGCCGGCCCACGTAGACGCCGATGATCTTGCCCAGCACACCGGCATAGACGCGCTCCGTGTAATCATTTGGGATAGACACTTTTCAATCTCCTTTGTTCTAGTTCTGATATTCATAGGCGCCAGCATCGGGCGCTGGCCCGATGGGCACCGGGTTACCATCATAATCGCTCGTGTACCCCAGGTCAGCCCCCATATCGATAGCGGGGCTGATCGGTTGCAGATGCAGGTCACGCGCACTAAAATCTACGAACTGCGGATCGGCGATGACGTCGCCTGGCCCCAGCGGATATCCCACGGGGTCGGAAATCGCAGAGCCGCTGGGTGTATAAAACAGGTTGTGGTCGTGCGGATAGTTGCAGGGATAGTCGGCGTTATCTAGAACCGGCCGCCAGGTCGTGTAAAAGATGTTGTTGCGGAACGTCAGCCACGATTCGTCAGGGGTTGGTCCTTCTTCCCGGTAGTAGAACAGGGTGAAGAGGGGGCAAGCGTTTTCTGGATGGGTGCGGATGACGGTGTTGTGTTCTACCAAGAAATCTGATGGACGTGTTGTTGTATCCCAGGCAATGAATTGCTGGTAGTCGTCGCTGATGTTGTGTGCTACCGTGACATTGGTGGTCTTTGTCTCGGTGACCTCGATAAAGCCCTGGCTGCCGGTTGAGACGTTGTGATGGATATAGATGTTGTCTTTTACGGGGGTAAAACCTTCGATTTCGATCGCGCCACCGTCATAGCCATAAGCGGCGGCCTCGTGGCGACAGTTCTCAAAGTGGTTGTGGGCTACCTCGATATTAGAGTCGTTGGCGCTGATGCCAATCGCGCCATATGACTCCTTTGGACGGTCATAGACGAGGACCAGGTCGTGAATATAATTGTGCTCGATCAGGTGATGTTGGCCAAAGACCCTGATGCCGACACCGGCGTTGGTGAACTCGGAATTCCGGACGACGTTGTGCTCCGTATCATAGTAGAGGAGCAAGGCTCCTCTAAAGTCATATGGGATATCAGGGTCGTTGGCCGCATTTTGTAGGCGTAGGCCGTCTATGATAACGTAACTGCCCGTAATCCAGACTGCGATCCCGCTCGGCTTTTCGAATACCGGCATGTCACCTGTGCCGTAGGAGGTGAGCGTAATCGGATGATCGGCTGTGCCTGAATCACGAAAGATCAAGCCAGTGTCCCACCTCGATCCACGGCCAAAGTAGATCGTGTCGCCTGGCTCAAAGGTGTGGTCATTCACCAGGGTGAGCGTCTGCCAGGCTAACGATGGCGACAGACCCGAGTTCGAGTCCTGACCATTCACGCTGTCTACATAATAGTCTGTATCTGGTGGGGTCTGCGTAGGCGATAGAGGAGTTGAAGTAGAGGATGAGTTTGGACCGCAGCTACTCGCCGCCAAGACGATAAAGGTCATCGAAAGGAACAGTGGAAAGAGTCTCAATAGACCCAAGATGGCTCCCGCCAGGTTTGCAACCCGGCAACTGGGCGGCGGATTACAAATCCGCCGCGAGCAGAAATTGGGTCTGTTGAGTCTTGTCATCTTGTAGTCTCCCCAAGGTGTTGGGGGTGGTGCTTAATCTGGGCCAACCGTGACCCGGATGACCCGCCAGGCAGTATTGCCGGTGTCGTCGGTTACATAGCAGATGGCGTCGTAGGTGCCGTCCTGGCGGTAGGTGTGCGCGACGTCGGGGCCGTCGGCGTAGGAAAGGTCGCCAAAGTACCATTGGTAGGCCTTGATGCCATCGTCATCGGACGCCGAGGCGCTGAATTTGACGGTGCGGTCCTGTTGGACTTTTGCCGAAGCGTTCAAAATCGGCTGGTCGTTCGCGTCTTCTGGCCATTGTTCCAGGATGGGCGGCCTGACTGCGTCTTGCTCAGGAATGTACCAGGTCGTCCCGGAAATCCAGCCCCCATTCATCAGGAGCACCTCACGCGCCAGTTCCAGGTTCACGTTGACTGCGTCGTTGAAACTATAGTCGGTGTAAGCAAACTGGCGGTCAACAAGCTCCAGGGCCGACTTCCACTCGTCGGGGATGCTGGAAAACCCCAGGTAGTTGCCGAGGATACCGCCCACCGAGGACGGGTTGCAGTCGCTGT
>CBFDAD010000175.1:0-4590 GCA_965602705.1 uncultured bacterium | reverse complement strand
GACCATCAACCAGGGCTGGGCAAAACGCAAAAAACGGTCAGCCACATTAGACTCGACCTCGTCGGTCTTGGCGTCAAACAACCCCGGCTGGGAGACGGCCTGACCGAGGAAGAGCAAGCCGGCGATTCCGGCTGCCAGCGGTTGCCGCCACGCTACCAGCACAATCAGCCCGATAACCTGGCCCAGGTTCCAACGAGCCAGGCCGGATCGGTCTTGGGACATGCGCAGCCCGCCGGTGTAAGTCAAGGCATAGCCCAGCGCCAGCAGGGTCGAGGGGACAGTAGGCGAGGCAAACAAGACGTGACCGGCCAGCCAGGGCAGCGCGATCTCAAAGCACGCTTGGGGATCAGGCACAGGGCGAGCGTCGCCGCCGCTCCGGGCAAAGACAAACTGTAGCAGGGTGATGGCGGCCAGCGTCAACAACAATGGGCGCGCCCCAAGGACACCAGCGATTACAAAGGACAATGGCAGCGATAGCGCCAGTCCGGCCAGCGTCGGCCCCAATGTGGGCCGGAGCAGATCCGTCCACCAGCCACGCAAGTGACTCCAGGTGCGCGCCAGGCGAGCAGCAGGTCCATCAGGGGTGGCATAAGGTAGCACGTTGTCCGGCGAGCCGCGGTGCCAGCCTTGCCAGCGAACAAGTGGCGTGGCCCAATCAGTTGCCACCAGTGCCGACCATAGCCCACCCCAAATCACATCGACGAGAAACACCAACAACGCCAGCCGCAACAGCGGCTCAATGGCCAACGTCAGGCCACCCGACGCCAGCGCCCCACACACCGCCGCCCAGGCCGGTGTTATAAGGCCCCGCCGAGGCCAAACCTGAAAACGTATCGGGCTGCCTAGACCCGAACCGTGCTCAGTGTGGCTATGCGCTTTTGAGTCCTGACCGTCCGGGCGGATCCGGGGAGAATCGTGTTCAAAACTACTCAATTCAGAATGGCCTCAATGCTATCTAACACATCCATACGGACCGGCAGTATAACATATCCCCACCGTTGGAGCAACACGAACACGAAACGGGGAATCAGAGCGGAAGGCAATACTTGGCAAAATGTTAACATCTCATCATCACAACTGGTTTGAGACAGGCTCTCAGGTATGCACGAACGGAGGACTAAACCCGCGCGTTTTGCCGCACGAGGCACGCGATACGTATCCTCATCCGATAGCTGGCGCATTGATGACAATAGCTTGTAACTGCGCCAGACGGTCAGCCCAGGCTGGCTCCTGCAAAGGCGGGCAGCCGGACAGGTCCACCTGGCCCACCACCAGCTTGATGGCAAAGATGTAGCAAGTGGGCTGGCCACAGGCCTTGCAGTTGGTGCCGGGCAGCAGTTTGTAGAGCTCCAGCGGGGCCGGTCGGCGGCGCATAGCGTAATCCGGGGTGATCTCCTCCCGCCGCTCCCAGGTCCGGTTGGCCTTTTTGACGAGTCCCTCCACCACCTTAACAGCTTCATCCCGGTCTTTCAGGTTGCCCACCGCGATCTGGTAGGGATGAAAAGCGATGTTGCGCCCGCCCTTTTTCCAGGTCAACGCCGGTCCCTGGTGATTGTAGACCGCGCCGGGCAGAATAGCGTTGAGGTAGGGCAATACCTCTCGGATGTCTACCGTCAGCCGCGCGATGGCCGCGAACTTGGGCGCTCCTGGAGCACACGGCGGGGTAAAAACCTCCAGATCATATGCCTCAATCAACATTTTTTACACCTCTCAATCTAACCGCCGCGCCAGGGAAGGCAAGTCGAGCTTGATTTCACCTGCCTCGCCGAAAGGCGTTTAGAACAGTGAGCGGTGGGAAGGTAATGACCTTGGGCTTGCAGATGGTAGCGCACGAACTGCACCCCACCACACACTTGAATGGCTCCACGACCTCGACCTTGCCATCAGAAGTGGAGGCCAGGGCACCGGATGTGCACAGCTTGAGGCACACACCGCAGTCATTGCACAGTTCGGCCGCCACAGTGGGAAACCACGGAATGTGCTCACGTGGGTAGCCGCGCCACGTGCCATAGTTGACTGGCTGCGGCTCATTGCCGCTTTCCCGCAGGCCAAAGTATTTACGGTATTCGCGCGTTAACGCCTGCGCATAATCGCTGACTGCTGCCTGGGGAATATAATTATGCGCCCGGGCGCGCTCGACCAACTTCAGCCCCAGGTCTGCTTCGTCCGGTCGATGGCCCTGCTCATACAGCTCAGCGAACAACTCGTCCAGCCCCTGCATCCCGGCCGGTAACCGCCCCACCAGAATCTGACGGTAACTCAATTTCGCCATACCCGGCTTACCTCCGTGATCTTCCCACCGGGAAGATGCAATCCTCGGCTCATCAGTCGCCTTCAAAGAAATACAGCGACGGAATCTGTTCAAACACGGACCGCAACGCCGGTTTGAGACGCCCATAGGCCCAGGTGGCCTCAACGTCCCTCAACTGCGGATTGTCGAGCAGATATTTGACCATCCGGATGGCATTGATACCGCCACCTATATCCTCACCCTGGCGCAATAACACGCGGACAGTGTCTTGGACAAAGTCTGGTGTCAATTGCGTGCCAAGTTCCTCGACCTTCTGCTGCAGCTCTTTATAGGTCATGATCAACACCTTTTCCTTTACTGATCGACGGGCACATACGGCGGTTGACGATTTTTGCAGGCTGCAGGTCCCTGGTCGTCAAAGTGCAGCCAGAACCGCCCATAGTTCTGCACGGCAAACAACAGCTTTTCCGTGTCTGGCTCCAGGCGCTCCCAGATGTCCCGCGCCAGGTAGATCTCGATGCCGTCGTCTTGAAAGCGAACGAACGCCTCCGGTTTCTCCGGCTTCCCCGTCAGACCTGACGGGCCTTTGTAGACTCCTCATCAACCCACGATGACCAGCCGGGTCGTGATGCTTAGTATCCCCTCCCGCTCCCGGATGTGTTCTCGAAGCCAATTGGACGTGATATGCGCTTTTTGGATCATAATCCTCTTCCGGTCCCGGAACGCTTACCGTTCCTCTTTATCTTGTTTTCCGCTAGTCTAGCCGCGGGATGGCACAGAACAGCGTACTAAACGGCTTTGAGCTTTTACGTCAGTGCCTCGCGCAGCCAGCCCTGAACCTCCTCGACCGTAGGAATGCGTCCCCCGCACACCAGCTTTTCGTTGATCACCAGGCCTGGGGTAGCCAGAATCGGGTATTGCATAATCTGGTCGAAATCGGTGACGTGCAGGACGGTCGCCTCCAGGTCGGGCATCTCTCGCGACAAGACCTCTAACGCGTTAACCGCGTGCTCCTCAACCCGCTGGCAGTTGGCGCAGCCGGGTCCTAACACCTTGATCGTTAACATAGTATCCTCCTCGTATGATAAGTTAATTCATGGGTGACTCACCGACACCATCTATACCTGGCACCATCCGTACCTTGCGGCGGGCAGCGCAGGTGGCTCGCTGGATCAGATGAGCGTCCCTTTCACAAGCATGGCATGGCAACTCTCCGCCATGCGC
This sequence comes from uncultured bacterium, assembly GCA_965602705.1. GTDB lineage: Bacteria > Chloroflexota > Anaerolineae > S140-20 > S140-20 > CBFDAD01. The sequence continues at coordinate 1,115 of CBFDAD010000175.1, read as the reverse complement.
CATGCAAAAAGCTTCAAGGCTGCGATGAAGTAGCGGTTTTTACGCCCTTGCTCTCGCATTCAATACATATGTCAGTCGGACGATTGGTCCGATAGACCAGCCCGCAGCCAGGGCAGGTCACTTTGCGCAAGCTACTCTCTCTCGGCTGGCGCATTGATCGCATCTCCGGCGGCAGACCGGCCGCGCGACCACCGCCGCAACAACATCCGCTTCCTGGGTTTGTCTGTGGCTTCTTTTGCATTTTCCATGTCCTCAACTTTCAGCGCCGTGCGTACTCCAAATCCATTACCAGGCCGCCAGGGCCAGGCCAAACAGCCACCCGGCCAGCGTGCTGGCGACGGTCACCAGCGATACATAGACCGCCGTCTTTTTCTTGCCCAGGATACTGCTACATTTGATCCCTGTGTTAAGGTCGTTATATTCACCTGATTGAATGTAGTTAACTAAAACACTTGGCGATTTGATCGCATAGGGATAAAAGCCATCAAGCGCGTCAGGAGAGTGGCGACTCGCTTTTACATTCACACGCAGGCGTGCTGGTCTGATGACAATGCGGGCAGGACGGCTCCTCACAGCATGAGCGCTCTTGGACTGGCCCTAGCACAACTGACAGCACATCGGATACGCCCGCGTCGGCCAACCGGTAAAACACGTGCTGTCCGTCCTTGCTATCCACGACCAGCCCGGCGTCGCGCAAGACCATCAATTGCTGCGAAATATAGGCCTGGCGCTTGCCCAGCACCGACTGGATATGGCACACGCATTCCTCCCCTCCGCGCAAGATATCCAGAATTTGCAACCGCGCTGGGTGGGAAAGGATATGGAACAGTCGGGCCTGTTCTTGATAATTGTTCATTTTCACGTCGCCGATCACATTCAATGGTTTGAATATATTTTACACCGAAATTGTCACCTGTCAAGCATCGGGGCGCTGTCAAATGTCACGGGTTCGAGATGACGGATGTCACAACGCACGTACCGCCCCCTATAGACCTGAAGGGCATCCCTGGCAATCTTCCCACGCCTGTCGTTTGTGGTACAATAGCTCGAACGCTTGATTACATCACTGGAGGGAAAATGAAAGTTCACCTGGCCTACGGAAAGCGTGGCCTGGA
>CBFDAD010000174.1:0-4595 GCA_965602705.1 uncultured bacterium | reverse complement strand
ATCCACGGCATCCTCAACCAACGACCGCGGTAACCGCACGCGTGAGGTCTCGTCGTCTACTGTCGCGCCCGCATCCCGGAAGGACCGCAGTGCCTCAAGCTCCTCGACCTTTACACCGGTCCGCTCCAAAATGCTCAGGGCCGCTTCGTGGATGCGTCGCACCTGGTCGGCGGTCAACGGCTTGTATTGCCCACCGACCAGCCCCACGAGCGGGCCCTGTCGCTTTCTATTCACTTTGTGCCACCCCCACGTGCGCCCCTCTAGGCGCAAACCGGAGACGTAAAGCGTGGCACGGAGTGCCACGCTTCACGTTTCAAGCATTACTTTCCCGCCAGTTCGCGAGAGATATCCACCGCCGTAGCTGCGTCAGGGGCGTAGGCGTCAGCCCCAATCTCCTCGGCAAAGGCCGCCGTCACCGGAGCGCCGCCCACCATGATTTTGATCGAATCACGCACCCCGGCCTCCACCAGCGCTTCGAGAGTGCCTTTCATATTGACCATCGTGGTGGTCAACAGAGCGCTCATCCCCAACAGATCAGGCTGGTGCTCCTGCGCAGCGGACACAAACGTCGCCGCGTCCACGTCTGTTCCCAGGTCAATCGTCTGGAAACCGGCGCCTTCCAACATCATCTTGACCAGATTCTTGCCAATATCGTGCAAGTCACCCTTGACCGTGCCGATGACGCACTTGCCTGCACCGATCATATCGCCTTCGGCCAGCAACGGCCGCAAGATAGCCATCCCAGCGCTCATAGCCCGGGCGGCAATGAGCACCTCGGGCACGAACAAATCGCCCGCCTTAAAATCCCTGCCCACCTCATCCATCCCAGCAATGAGGCCAGCGGACAGAATCTCCTCGGGCGCCATCCCCTGATCCAGCGCCTTCTGAACCAATCCAGCTACGGCCTCTTCATCACCGTTATACAGATTTGAAGCCATCTCCTGCAAAATGTCAGCCATTTTTTTGGCCCTCCTATCGAATTAGCATACCTGAGAAAAGATGACGCACCGGTCCCAACCCACAGACAGGTGCCTTGACTTGACCGTGCACTTGCCTGACCATCGATTAATGCTTATTCACTCATCCAATACCTCCACCGTAAGACTTGTTCTCACACAACAGCCCAATCAATGTCTCAGACAAGGCCAACCAAAGGAGCAAACCATTTGAGTTGAGCTTGGGAAAGACAGATCAACGACGCCTTGTCGATAGCCATGCAGTGGGGAGCCGCATCAGGATAACGAGCATAGAATTCATCGTCGTCAGCGGTGTAGCCACAATAAACACCTCCGAGTTGTTCGAGTGGCTCATCGTGAACATGGTTCTTTGACGCACATCTTGGGTCTGGACGAGGCACCTTCGCAACTCCACAAGGGTTCACCCAGCGGACATTTTCGGGGTCTTGGTAGCCATTGTAACATACAATACATCGGATGACAAACGATCATACATCTCCTGACCGCAACGCCGCACCGATAGACTTGTTGCCCAAAATAAGCTATACTATTGTTGAACGAATCCAGGTCATTACACGGGTAGAGGAAGGATATGAAACCATCTCAAACCATCAATCAATTGGTCCTGGCCACCGTCAGCGGCACTCAGGCTGGTGAACTGATCAACAGGCTGAACCGTGACCGGTTTTACGTCACCAAGATCGACAGCAGCGGCGGACTCCTCTACGAGGCGACCGTCTTGCTGCTGATTGGTCTGGATGGGATACGCCTGTCGCGCTTGCTGGAACACATTCGCGAATGCTGTCCCACGCGCCGGCAGTTCGTGCCGGCTCACGCCGAAACGCCATTCTTCGCAGCCCAACCGGTGATGATCGAGGCGGAGATTGGCGGCGCAACCATCTACGTGTTCGACGTTGAGCGCTTTGAACAGATTTGAGAGGAGTTCCCCTATGAAGATGATCATTGCTATCGTGCGTGACATAGATGATGAGCGCGTGATCGACGAACTGGTCACCAAAGATCACCGGGTAACCCGTGTGGCCAGCACGGGTGGTTTCCTGCGCCGGGGCAACGTGACTTTGCTGATCGGTGTAGAGGGGGCTCCGCAAGTACAGGACGTGATTGATATACTCCATCAAGTGTGCAGCCCTGCCGAACCCAACCATCACCGCGCCACGATCTTTGTCGTAGATGCACATCATTTCGAGCAAATCTAAATCCCGGATGCGCTTGTGCCTGACAATCAATCGCGCTCTCAGTCCGTCGTCACTCGAGATAAACATAGACTCTTGGGCTTATACTGGCTGAAACTGCGAAAACGCATCTTGCGCGTCACTGCAGGCGGTCGCTGGACTGACCAGTTGGAGGCCTCGGTCAGGAAAAACCTGCGCTGGTTTTGGTTAGATGGGGTTTTCGCCCAGGCTTCCGATGCCGTCTTATTATCCTACCTCTCGCTATACCTGCTGGCGCTGGGTGCAACCGCCGCTCAAATCGGTCTGCTAAGCGCATTGTCGAACCTGAGCGCCGCCCTACTCATTATACCAGGCGTCGCCATCGTCGAGCGCTGGGGCCGCCGCAAGCAGACCGTGCTGTTATTCGGAGGCGGAGCCGCGCGTAGCACGCTGCTGATGCTGGCATTGCTCCCCCTGGCATTTAGCGGGTCAACCGCCGTGTACATCATCATCATACTGGCGGTCGTGCGCACCGCTCTTGCCAATCTATCCGTTCCCGCCTGGACGTCCCTCATAGCCGACATCGTGCCGCTAAACTGGCGCGGTCGCGATTTATCATCCCGCAACATAGCCATGGGGATAGCGGGAATGGCGGTTATCTATGGTGTTGGACAGCTCATCAATCACATAGGGGCTCCCGCTGGTTACCAACTGGCGATGGGGTTGGCGCTCATCCTCGGCGTGATCTCTACTTACTCTTTCGCGCACATCAGCGAGCCGACCGCTGCAATAGTGCCACGCGTTGGGAGCAGCCGCCGGCTACCGCTCCGACAAAACCTACGTGCCGCACCAGACTTTCTGGCCTTTTGCGCTGTTGCTGCGTTGTGGAACCTATCCTTAAATATAGCGGGACCGTTTTTCAGTGTTCATTTTGTCAGCGGCCTGAAGGCCAGTGCAGGCTTTTGGGGAGTGCTCAGCGTGTGCAACGGATTGGCCGCGCTGCCCGGCCAGCGGATTTCTGGTATATTATCCGACCGCTGGGGGCCGCGCCGGATACAACTCATCACGGGTTTGTTGATCCCCTTTGTGCCCTGGATGTGGGCACTCAGCCGCTCACCATGGCATTTGGTACCGGTGGAGCTAATATCTGGTTTTTTGTGGGCGGGCTATGGCCTGTCCAGTTTTAATTTTCTACTCGCGCTTAGCCCCGCGGATCGCCGGGCACGCTATGCGGCATTCTACCAGATTGTCGTGACCGTGACGCTGGCACTTGGGGCGGCGCTGGGCGGTGTCGTCGCCACGTGGTGGGGATACAAGGCCACCTTCATCCTTTCTGGCCTGGGCAGGCTCGGCGCTGCCGTGCTCTTTGTCCGCTTTGTTCGCCAGCCTGCTCCTGCCTCCGCGTGACATCGTGACGACGATAGCGTGTGTCATTGCCCGTGATGCCGTTTTCAATGCTGCAGAGAGGAAGGCCTGCCTGAAAAAGGCGGACCCAGCCCTGCCGGAATTCCTGTTTGGTAACCGCTGACGAACGCTGAAAGGAGGCACAGTGACGATGACTGAATGGTTCAAGGACCTGAACCCAGTATTGCAAGCCCTGTTAGCAACGTGCTTTACCTGGTTTCTAACCGCGCTAGGATCTGGTGTGGTGTTTCTCTTTAAGAGCATCAAAAGAAAAGTACTGGACGGAATGCTTGGCTTTGCCGCAGGCGTCATGATTGCCGCCAGTTTCTGGTCACTGTTGGCGCCCGCGATAGAGATGGCAGCGGAGTCAAGTTTACCGTCTTGGATTCCCGCCACGGCAGGATTCTTGCTAGGGGGAGGGTTCCTCTGGCTCGTAGACAAGGTGTTACCGCACCTCCACATCGGTTTTCCGATGGAGGAGGCTGAAGGGATTAAAACAGGCTGGCACCGGAGTGTACTCCTGGTGCTGGCGATAACCCTTCACAACATCCCAGAGGGACTAGCTGTGGGCGTCGCGTTTGGCGCTCTAAGCGCTGAACTGCCTTCGGCCACGTTAGCTGGCGCCGTTGCTCTGGCTGTGGGTATCGGTATCCAAAACTTTCCCGAGGGTGCGGCGGTTTCAGTTCCCCTGCGCAGAGAGGGTCTATCGCTTCTAAAAAGCTTCTGGTATGGGCAGTTATCGGGAATTGTCGAACCCGTTGCAGGCGTATTGGGTGCAGCAGCCGTCATACTGATGCGGCCTATTCTGCCCTATGCCCTATCATTTGCAGCAGGGGCGATGATTTTTGTGGTCGTAGAGGAACTCATCCCAGAATCGCAGTTGGAAAAGAATACAGATATCGCGACGATGGGCGCGATGGTCGGATTTGCGGTGATGATGACGCTGGACGTAGCTTTGGGTTAAAGACCAGCCTATCGGACAATAAAGCCTTTGGAAGCCCTGGGGCCTCCAAAGGCTTTCATGCAAAGGTTGTTCGGTCGGTCACGGGGCATAACGGAACGG